>CAJUBQ010000201.1 GCA_910584595.1 uncultured Eubacterium sp. | reverse complement strand
ACAGCGCTATCGGAGAAAAAGACAAGCAAATGGTTTAAGTTATTTACATACAGTTTCTTATTTTGAGCCGTCTGTTCGTTCCCACTCCGTAATATTCCAAAAAATACCAACTCCATGATGCCCCATAACGGTATCCGGCTCTATTCCCTGTATCTGATCGCTGACCACATAATCCGCATCTACATAGCAAAGAAATGCAAACGCCGGATCTTTTGCCAGTTCTATCTGAAACCTTGCATATGCATCTGCACGAACATTCGGATCATCCGACTGGCGCGCTTTCGTCAGATACGCATCTACAAGCTTATTAGAATATCCGCTGTAATTTGCCCCTTTATCCGTACCAAACACTTTATAAGTATGGTCATCCGCATCAAACGGACTGCCCCAGCCGATCAGATATGCCATTTGTCCGCTCCAATCCACCTGCACCGGAACATCAACCGTACAGTCAATCCCTGCTTCTTTCAGCTGTCCGGCCGCAGCCTGTGCCAGCTCCGCCCGCACCTGATCGCCTGCGCCTACGCTTAGCACAAATCCAACCCTCTCGCCGTCCCTTTCATAAAATCCGTCACTGCCCATCTTACAACCTGCATGTTCTAAAATTTCCTTCACTTTCTTTGGACGATAGTCATAATGCTCTGTCTGCTCATAATGGTACCGATTTCGCTGCAGCGGGCCAAAAGCAGCAACGCCATGGCCAAGCAGCACTGCCTCTACCATAGCTTCCCGATCCAGCGCATAACAGACAGCAGGAATCAGATCTTTGTTTTTTTTCCAGTATTCATGCTGAAAATTAAACATAATCCCACGGTAATCAGAAGTCTTCATGCGATAACACCGATACCCTTCTTTCCCATCAAACAGCTGTGCATCCTTCGGCGTTAGCAGCGCCATATCCAGCTCCCCGGATTCCATCTGCAGCGCTCTTGCACTGTCATCCGGCACAATTTTAAAAATAACGCGGTCAATTTTCGCACTGCCTTTAAAGTACTCTTTATTTTTTACAAGTACAATCGCCTGCCCCACATCCCAGCTTTCCATCCGATAAGGTCCTGTACCGACCGGATGACGGAAAAAATCGGATTCCTGCATATTTTCACCTTCCAATAAATGCTTCGGAAGGACCGGCATCGTCATATAATCCAAAAACGCCACATTTTTAGCTGCCAGCCGAAAAGCGATCGTATGCGCATCGATCACCGTAATCTCTTCCACATCCTCATAATTCGGCGCATTTTCAGATCCATTCTCGGGATCCATAATCGATGCAATCGTAAACTCCACATCCTCTGCTGTAAACGCTTCCCCATCGTGCCACTTGACATCTTCCTCCAGGTAAAACGTATAAGTATTTGTCTGTTCATCAAAATCCCACCGTTTTGCCAGCCCCGGAACGACTTCATTGCTGCCGTTATGCGCAGTCAGTCCGTCAAAGATTAAAATATTAATTTCTCCGTGTTCATCCATCGCCGGATTCATTCTTGTATAATCTTTGCTTCCATAAACAATCGTAGATAGTTTTTTATTCGCCTGTGCTGCTGAATGCTGCGATTCCTGCCGCTTAATTCCTGTTTTGCCGCAGGCACACATCAGATATGCCATGAGAAGCAAAAAGAATATGAGTAAGATTTTTTTCTTTATCATTTTGTCCATCTTGAAAATCTCCTTTTTGCAAAAAATTGCCAATTGATTTATTTTCTCATGACTAAAATCTTTGCACAAGCCTCCCTGGGGGATATGCTCATAAACGCGAACTTAAGAGAAAATACAACAATTTACATAAAAGTGTTGCGTACTGGCTAT
>CAJUBQ010000200.1 GCA_910584595.1 uncultured Eubacterium sp. | reverse complement strand
CAATTACAGAATTAAAACAATTTCGTCTACCTAACTTTTGGGAAAGATGTGTTTAAGTGTACAGGCTATTTCCAATGGTTATAGGAGATAGCCCGCATTTTATATAGCGACGCTAAATCGGTTCGAGAAGTGCGCCGAGAGAATAGCGATGGATCAAGTAAGAAGTTCAAAAGATTTGTTCAAAAAAACGAAGCATTTGTTCGCTCCATGTTTTGCATGAGCAATTATAACCAAGGCCGACTCCGTGATCTCCGGTAGGGAAGATCTGGCACAGATGTGGAACATCAGCGGCGTTAAGCGCCTGTTCCAGTCGTTTCGTATTGCTTGCAGGCACGCAGCCGTCGTCTTCGTTGGCAAAGGCATATACAGGCGGATAATCCGGCGTAATGTGCGTTTCTACAGACAAAGCCTCGCGCAGTCCCGGCTGCTGTCCGGTCAGATTAAGGTAACTGCCTTCATGGTATTCGGATAAAAAGCTGATAACCGGGTAGAGAAGTCCGATACCATCCGGCCTTGCGGAACAGTTTTCGTATTTTTTCAAAACAGGAGCGCTTACAGTATTGTTTTTTAATTCTGTGATTACCTGCTGTTTTAAAGTTTCATGCAGAAACGCTTCGCTGGCGCATAAATGTCCGCCGGCAGATGAACCGACGATCAGTATCCGGTTTGGATCTATCTGGTATTGGGCTGCATGTGCACGCACATGTAAGATTGCTAATGCTAAGTCCATTTGCGGCAGTGGGTAGTAATTTGGCGTTATGCGATAATTTAAAAGAAAGGCTTTGTATCCGCCGTCTCTTTCCATCCGCTGCGCCAGCTGCAGTCCTTCAGAATATGTGGAGATCATCTCATAGCCGCCTCCGGGACAAATAATCACAGCCGGACGTATGGAATTGTCTTTTCGTTTACTGGGAGAGACGGCTGTAGATGTATACGGCGGCACAGACCCGGTTCCGGCAGTATGGGCAAAAGCGGTGATGTCTGTGTCCGGATTGCCGGTAAACAGCCATACGGAATCCGCACAATTTAAATCAGAATCAGGAATCCAGTTGTTAAAACCTGTACTGCCACTGTCTTGTTGTTTTTCAGAAGCGATAGGACAGGAATCCGGCTGCCAGAGAGGGATAAAAAGAAAACGGTTGTGCTCAGCCGCTTCCATAAGAATATTTGCACTTTCTACAAATGCGTCTGATAAAAAAGGAACACCCCATTCCATCTGGGTTTCGGTTTCGATTTCATGCATGGTATGTGAATAATGATGAGGGGGAATCTGCTCCAGCCAGCAAGTGGGAAACAGACCGCCGATAGCTTTTTTTATCGGTTTGGTATTCATGATTTGTTCCAACGTATTATTTTTGGTAAACATATGAAGATTTCTCCTTTCGGTATTGCTTTCGTATATTTTACTACAAAAAAAGAAAAAAACAAGCGCTGCAAGTTATGATGGCTGAATGATTCGCTCTCTTTTTCGTGCAGGAAAAGAGAGGAAAAACAAGTGAATGGTTGCTAAAATGAAATAGAAAGGGGCAGACAAAGCAATGGAATGGATAGACAGATTAAATGAAGCGATGGATGATATAGAAAAACATTTGACAGACAAGGTTGATTATGACAGGCTCAGTCGGATTGCCTGTTGTTCTTCGTATCATTTTCAAAGAATGTTTGCGTATATGGCGGGAATTACGCTGTCAGAGTATATCCGGAGGAGGAAAATGTCTCTGGCTGCGGTAGATTTGCAGAGTGGAGAGGAAAAGATTATTGATATCGCGCAAAAATACGGATATCAGTCGCCTACGGCTTTTAATCGGGCTTTTCGATCCGTCCATGGAATTGCTCCTTCTGCGGTAAAAAAAGAAGGGGTATGTGTGAAATCATATCCTCCGATTGTATTTCAGATTAT
>CAJUBQ010000199.1 GCA_910584595.1 uncultured Eubacterium sp. | reverse complement strand
CTTTAGCTGCTGGCGGCAGCCAGGGCGAACTAGGCGGCGCGACCGTCCGGTTCCATAGTCTGGAAGCAGAATGCCTAGAACTTCTTACATTCTGGAAAAGTCACAAACAGACAGGCCAACGCCTCCCATCCAGCGTTCGCATAGCCAATACGCAACATTTTTTGTAAATTGTTGCATTTCCGCTTAAGTTCGCGCTTATGGTGTGCATCCCCCCCCGGAGGGTCTATATATCTGGCAATTATTTAAAGCCAGATATATAGAAGCAAGAATTTTGAAACAAGAAATAATCTGACATTAAAATGGTTAAAAATGAAAACACCGTACAGAGTTTAACCGTTGGCGGTGTTTTTATGATAGGAATCTGTACAGACATTTAGGAACCTAAAAGAAATAACTTGCAATATTTCTTTTAAGTTCCTTATGACGGATGATATTACTATTTATAAAGTATATTTAAAATTTTGAAATTTCTTTGTTATAGTATTTCATAATCAGTTTGGCATCTGTCAAAGAAACACTTCCGTCTTTATTCACGTCCGCATTTTGCAACTGCTGACTGTTTAGTTCCTTCATACCATTGTAATATTGCATAATCAATTTGGCATCCGTTAAATTAATGCTGCCGTCTCCATTCACATCTCCTGGTAGTGTTTCCAACGGTTTTAACATCATCTGTACAGGGATGCGGTGTTCTAATTCTGCTGTTTTTTGAACGTCAGAAGACTGCCAGCCGAAATGCGTAACGCAAACGGTCGTTTTTCCGGCAGGAACATCCTCAGCAACATGTAGTTTTATCTGAAGCAGCAAACCGCCATCCGGTATCGTAATCCCGGATTTATATTGTATGGCAAATGTACAATCCGAAGGGCGGAAAGACAAGTCTTGTGCCAGATCATTTTCTATCGGCATAAAATCTGTTGTTTCCACTGTAAATAAACGATTGTCATATTCTAAAGTACCGTTTAATCCTGAAATATCCTGCATACTGCTGCCATCCAGATAGATAGAGAGGGTAACCGTATCACCCTGCCTGCACTCGGAAACATCGACTGCGGTTTTAATTTGCCGGGAACCGGTTTCAGCCGCGAATATAACGGAAGATTTTATATCTTTGTTCTGTAAAAGGAAGGCTGTGCCCAAAATGACGCCAAATATTCCAATACCCAATTTTTTTATTTTTATCATATGTGTTCCTTCCGCCTTTCTTTGATTGCGAGCAGGAGCAGACAGATGATGCCGCATACAACTGCAGCAAGCACAATTACATCATTTCCGATGCCTGCACCTGTTTTGTAATTTTCATCTGCTTTTGCAGTTTTTGCATTTTGCGTGGAAACCTGCTGATTCTGCTTTGGCTCCGGCTCAGTTGCATATACGGCAGGCTGTATCGCAGATTCTTTTTCCAGTGTTTCCGGTTCGCTTTCTTTGGCTGGGGCATCTTTTGCCGCATCCACAGTTTCCGGTTCGCTTTCTGTCTCCGGCATGACTTCTGGTAGATCCATTGTCTCCGGAACCTGTATTTCCTGAATGACCTGACAATCAGACACAGGCGACAGATTAGCATCTGCCATGTCCCGCAGCGCCAGTGTAACAGGAATGGAAGAGAGGTTTTCCAATGCCTCGAAACGAACGGTTACGAGTGTTCCATCTGATGGATAGCTGCTTTCACATACAAAAGATAAGTTGATGGCGTCTCCCGTATCAGAGGCCATCGTCATATCGCTTCCAAAAAAATGATTGCTCCAGGCGCTATCAAGATACCGCAGCATGCTGTTGTTATAATTCAAAGTCATTCCAAGCGTACTCAGGTCAGGATTATGATTCAGCTGAATCTGGATCTGAATCGTATTTCCTTGTACGGCATCTGCTGTATCCGCAGAAGCAGATAAGACAGGGATTGTGGCAGCCGATACGATATGTATGCGCATCGTACAGCTGAGCAGCAGACAAATCAGAAAAGCAGTAAATATTTTTCTTTTGTTTCTCATACGTAAGAACTCCTTCCGAAATGATATTTATTAGGAAAATTATACCTCATTTGATTTGATTTTTCTAGAGCGTGTTTGAAAAATGCTTTCTGTGAGATGTGCTTCACAGTTTGTGGAGAATGCAGATCGCGGGAATGATTTTTCAAACACGCTCTAGAAAATATTGGTTCAGGATAGTAAGATCATTTTCGATGATCTAATAAAAAGAAAGGAATTTCAAAGAGTAATATCCGGGTTTTCGACACTTGCAAAATCAAAAATCTTCTACAAACCGCATAACTGCGGCTTTTTTTAGGTCAAATTTATAAAAATTTAATGTTGTATGGTGTTGTGTTTCGTGTGAAACAAGCTATAATGGTGGTATGAAACTTTGGTACGATAGAAAATCAAAAAATCCTACTTA
>CAJUBQ010000198.1 GCA_910584595.1 uncultured Eubacterium sp. | reverse complement strand
TAGAACTTCTTACATTCTGGAAAAGTCACAAACAGACAGGCCAATGCCTCCCATCTAGCGTCTGCATAGCCAATACGCAACACTTTTTTTATGTAAATTGTTGCATTTCCGCTTAAGTTCGCGCTTATGGGGCGCATCCCCCAGAGGGTCTATATATCCGGCAATCATTTAATCCCGGATATATAGAAATGGAATTATCAAAAAAATAGCATACATTTTTTGCAAGAGGAATAGGGAATAAAACAATACGATTCGCACATACTGAAGAAAAAAGCAAGTGAGGAATCTGTATGAGCGATGTAAAACAAAAAAAGGAAGAACTGGAAACGGAGCTTTCAGATAATGAAAATATAAAAAATAACGGTGCGGTTACGCTTGAGGAAAACTATCACCATCATAGAATTTATCTGCTGTCCGTTATCGGAGAGATCGAAGGACACGAATGTCTTTCTTCGAATACAAAAACGACAAAATATGAGCACGTTTTGCCGAAGCTGGCAGAAATCGAAGATGCCGATAACATTGACGGAGTGATGCTTTTACTGAATACAGTCGGCGGAGACATCGAATCCGGTCTTGCAATTGCAGAAATGGTCGCTTCGTTAAGCAAACCTACCGTATCATTAGTGCTGGGCGGCAGTCATTCCATAGGAGTGCCGCTTGCCGTATCAACAAATTACTCATTTATCGTTCCGACAGGCACAATGGTCATTCACCCGGTCCGCATGAATGGTATGGTCATTGGCGCTCCGCCAACCTACGATTATTTTAAGCAGATGCAGAACCGTATTATAGGCTTTATCGCTTCTCATTGCGATGCAAAAGAAGACAGGCTGGAAAAGCTTATGATGAATACGACAATGCTGACCAAAGATCTTGGAACGATACTCGTAGGCAAAGAAGCGGTAAAGGAAGGAATTATACGTGAAGTAGGAGGGATGAAAGACGCTTTGCAGAAATTGCATCAGATGATTGCGCAAAGAAAACAAGGATAAATTTTTTTCTAAATTGCTAAAAGTCAATGACATTTCCTCCAGGATATGGTAATATAATTTCATATGATTTTTTACAGCAGAAAACGAAAACATCCCGTTTTCGTTTTTTGCTGTTAGCAGGGAGGCATACTATGTCATTATTGGAAGCAATTATTATGGGGCTTATTCAGGGGATTACCGAATTTTTGCCGGTCAGCAGTTCCGGTCATCTTGCTTTATTTCAGATTGCGTTCGATTTGGAAGAAACAGGATTGTTATTTGACTGTTTGCTGCATTTTGGTACGCTTATAGCCGTTTTTGCAGTTTATTTTCGGGATATCTGGAAAATGATCTGCGAGGGTTTTGGAATTATTGGTGATTTTTTCATCAATGCAGGAACTGCGGTGGCAAGACTCTCCGGCAATAAGGGAAAGCAGTATCGCAGGATTATTTGTAATGGATATCGGAAATTTGTGATGCTTGTGATTGTATCTACCATTCCTACGGGAATCATTGGAGTGGCAGCGTCAGATTTAATTGAACAGGCGTCTACGATTTTGATTGTACCGGGTATCTGTCTGATTATTACATCGGTGTTGCTTTTTATTGCTGACCGCTGTAAAGAAGGAAGCAAGACCCCAAAACATGTCAGTTATACGAATGCATTTATTATTGGTATCTGTCAGGGATTTGCAACGCTGCCTGGCATTTCCCGCTCCGGCACTACGATTACGGCGTGCCTGTTAAGCGGATTTGACCGCAAATTTGCAGTGAAATATTCTTTTATTATGTCTATTCCGGCGATCCTGGGATCTGTTGTATTGCAGCTGTTTGACCTGGGAAATGAACAAATTACGTCTACAGAATGGATATACTATCTGGTTGGCACGCTTGTGGCGGCAATCGTTGGCTATATCTGCATTAAAATTATGCTGTATGTAGTAAGGCAAAAGAAATATACGATCTTTTCTGTTTACTGTCTGATCGTAGGCGTTATTTCGATCAGCGCTTATTTTGTACTTGCGTAATATGCTGCAATTACGATGAATGATTCTGGAAGTATGGGTGGAATTATATTAGAAACGGAGAAATGAAATGGCAAAAAAACGTTCCTCATCAACATCCGATAACAATAGCAATCCGGCTGCATCGTTTAAAAACGAAGTAATACTTTGGGCTGTACTTGCGATATCGATTATTTTATTTATCAGTAATTTTGGAATTGCAGGAGCAGTAGGTAATTTTTTCAGCAGTATTTTTTTCGGACTGTTTGGACTGACTGCTTACATATTTCCGATTTTGCTGTTTGGCGGAACAGCTTTTATCATTGCGAATCAGAATAACAGGACAGCAATGATAAAAGCTGCGGCAGCTTTTGGATTTTTTGTTTTTGTCTGTATGTTTCTGGAGTTAGTCTGCGGGGACAGTCAGGTGAAAACACCTTTGGATTCTTATTTGTGGGCCGCAGATCATAAGTTTGGCGGCGGTTTGACAGGCGGTTTGCTTACATGGCTCATTCGGCCGCATCTGGGTACGATCAGCGCTTATGTGATTGATATTATTATGCTTATTATCTGTATGGTGCTTGTAACGCAGCGTTCTTTATGGAAGCCGATTCAATCCGGAAGCAGAAAAGTATATGATTCGGCAAAAAATGAAACGATCCGTCAGCACAGGCAATATCAGGAACGCAGACAGCGGCGCATGGATAATA
>CAJUBQ010000197.1 GCA_910584595.1 uncultured Eubacterium sp. | reverse complement strand
GGCGTCCGGGAGGCCCAAAAGCAACACTTTGTCTAAACTGTTGCTTTATTACTTGCCCCACCCCGTGAAAAGTAACTATGTAAGTTACTTTTCACACCCAATGTCATTTAAATAATAGCCGTTAAGTTAATGGCATTGGATCACACAGCAGCATTAGAAAACAATAAATTGGAACTGCTGAAAACAATGTGTTTCCAACAGTTCCAGATTCTTAAATCACCATATTATTTTAAACAGTTCCTTATACTCATCCTTATATTTACAAACCATCCACAAAAAATCAAATCATAACAAAATGATATTTGATCGGCTGGTAATCTCCTTCACCGACCGGAAGCGGGATTCCTGCTTTCATAAGCGCTGCTCCCGTATATACTGCTCCTGTTGCTGTATCTTTATAGCGCTCCTTTGGCAGCAGCCCTTCAGGATAAATCAGATGAATATGAGGGTTTGGTTCATTTCTCAACTGTACGCCGTTCACAATCGTCTCTTTTTTATCTTTTGATACAAACTGCCAAAGTACATAATCGTCATTATGGAATGGATTTGACAGACGGTAATAGTCCCCGGTCTGTACCAGGTGTTCGATCTGCTTATATTCCAAAATCTGTTTCTTTGCCATCTCTTTTTCTTCCGGCGTCAGATGTTCCAAATCCAGCTCGAAGCCAAACGTTCCAGCGCTTGCGACGACTGCTCTTGTCTCAAATGGCGTTGTACGACCAGTCTGATGGTTCGGGCAAACACTGACATGCGCTCCCATCGCGCTGATCGGATAACCGAAAGAAGTTCCATATTGGATTTTCAAACGGTCAATTGCGTCCGTATTGTCACTGCACCAAATCTGCGGCGAATAATATAACATACCCGCATCAAATCTTCCGCCTCCGCCTGCACAGTTTTCAAACAGCAGGTTCGGATACCGTGTCACCAGACGTTCCATCATTTCATATACGCCAAGCATATACCGATGAAACACTTCGCCCTGCCGTTCACCCGGAAGTGCAGACGAATAAACATTTGCCACGCTGCGGTTCATATCCCATTTTACATAGTCCGCTTCACAGCTGTCCAATACCTGGAAAATCTGCTCCATTACGTAATCGCGGACTTCTTTTCTTGTAATGTCCAGATTCAGCTGATGGCGGCTCCTTGTCATATGCCGCTGCGGAATTCTTAAGATCCAGTCCGGATGATTACGATATAAATCACTGTCTTCTGATACCATTTCCGGTTCAATCCACAGGCCAAATTTCATTCCCAGCGCTTTAATGCGCTTCACAAGCTGTGGCAAACCGCCTTTAATCTTAGATTCATTTACAACCCAATCGCCCAATCCGGAATAATCCGTATCCCGTTTGCCAAACCAGCCATCGTCTAAAACAAACATGTCCAGTCCGATTTCTTTCGCATTTTTAGCGATGTTAAACAGCTTTTCTTCATTAAAATTAAAATACGTAGCTTCCCAGTTGTTGACAAGTATCGGCCTTGGGGCTGTGACATATTTGCTTCGAATCAGATTGGAACGGTATGCATCATGATAAATATGGGACAGCCCGGACAATCCTTTTGCAGAATAAGCCATAATCACTTCCGGCGTTTCAAATACATCTCCTGTATTCAGGCGATAGGAAAAATGGTAAGGATGAATGCCTATTACAAGTCTTGTCTGTTCCATCTGGTCTACTTCAATCTCACAGCGGAAATTGCCGCTGTATGCAAGCGCAAATCCGTAACAGTCTCCATGCTTTTCACTTGTCGGCCGATCACAGAGAATGACAAACGGATTGTGCTGATGGCTGGACATGCCGCGCTTGCTCTCTACAGACTGTACCCCATGATATAACGGCAGACGTTCCGTCAGACGTTCCATCGCATGTCTTCCGTAAAAATGAATGAGATCCATATGCTTATTCGGATAATCCATCTCCATAGACATCGCGCGTTGTATCGTAACAATCTTGTCCCCTTTATTTTCGATCCTGACAGCTCTTGTAATGACATCCAGATCATAAAAAACGCCATACAAAAGATGTACCTTAAGATTCGTAATCCGGTCATACAGCACGATCTCTAAAGTCTCCGCCTCATCTGCATTTCCAAACATGCAGGGAAGTCCTTTCAGAGAATATTTTCCTTCTGTCATGCTATAAGACTCATACCGCAGATGAATGGCATCGCTTCCATCCTCATGGGTTACTTCCATTGCATTAATCCGATAATCCCCATTTCCATATCCGGAATATTCCTGCGGAAGCACATCCAAAGAAAAGGTACGATCATCTCCGGCTTCATACGGATTGCCTGAAAATCCACGGTCCAGACTGATGATACGGTGCGAAGCATCGCTGTCTCCGATATCCGCTCCATAATACAAATGTGCAAGCGTATCATAATCTCTTACCTGCATCTGATACACACTGTTTTTTGTATGAAGTTTAAATACTTTCGTCTGTTCATCATAAGTAATATGCTTCATATTTCAATCACCTCTCACTCATTCTATGAAATGGCCGAATGTTCATAGCAGCAAATCCGGCACAATGAAAATTCGCTTACAGCGCATGTGCCGGATTTTAACTATTCAGCGTAATTGGCCCATCACCTTGCAGCAATTGCAAGATTTGGATGTGAACAACAATCATCCGGCCTTTACGTATTATTATATTATTTTACTGCACCATTTACAACACCATTTAAGATCTGCTTCTGACAAATA
>CAJUBQ010000196.1 GCA_910584595.1 uncultured Eubacterium sp. | reverse complement strand
CCCTCCCGGTCTATGAGGAAAATACGCTTGTAAGATACAATATCTTCCATGCCCGGCTTTTGATTAACCATGCTGAAAATGGCAGGAAATATCTGTATGATATTTTGGCAGTAAAAAAGAAACGAGCAAGCCGTAGCAAGATGTACGGTGAAAACCCATTTCTTGTTGTTAATAATAAGCTATTTTTTGATTCCTGTCAATCCCCAATGCTGATTTTTCCAAAATACCGCCATTGGCATTTTTAATGCTATGGGGGAACTTTGTTCCCCCCTTAACCACTTCTGAAGCCATCAAAGCCAGTCATCGGATTTTAGCTGCTCCGTTACACGCTCTTTCTTTGCTATCTGCCTTACAAGCCTGTCCATCATCTCATTACATTCTTCATCAATTTCCGCAAGATGCTTCCATAAGGTTTCCGACAGAATCATATACGAATAAATGCTCCTGTGGTTTTCTTCCAAAAATCGCTTTCTCATTCTTCCGTACTTCCCGATCTGATATTCCGTTGTATCCGAAAGTTTGAGGTCGGGAATCAGATAGTCGCCTTCCCAATGATAAGTAATTTCCATATACAACCGCCTTTCTTTGTGCTAAACTGTTTACAGATACGAATAAAAGAATTATCACCTTCTCCCTTTACCACAACATCTGCAAGTTTCCATTCACCACAAATGAGCCAGCCGCATATGTTGTATTTTAGCAGATGCGCATTTCCGCTAAAATACTGCGTTTTACGGAAATGTTTACATCTACATTTCACAACATATCACATCGTCCATGTACTGGCACTTTGCAAACATATCGGAAGATTTCTGTGCTTCTGACTGTGCAATCCCGGCAACATTGCGCATTTTTGTATACAAAAAAAGGTTTTTAAAGCTATGGCTTTCGTCTACAAACAGCCTGTCTACGCCAGGCTGCTCAAATGTCACGACATTGTCTTTCCTTTCTGCATCATTCAAACGTTCCAGCCTTGCATTCAGCGATTTTTTTGTCGCCTCCATCTGCTTGATGGTATACCGTTCGCCTTTTTCCGCTTTTGCTTCTATGATGGATGCCTCGATCTCATCAATCTGCCGCTCCGCTGAAAGCGGGATCATCGCAAACTGGCTGTGGCCGATGATGACCGCATCATACTCCCCGGTAGCTATCCTGGAACAGAATTTTTTCCGGTTTGACGTCTCAAAGTCTTTTTTTGTGGCTGCAAGGATATTTGCGCCAGGGTACAGGCGCAGGAAGTCCGCCACCCACTGGCCTGTGAGATGGTTCGGGACTACGAACATGCACTTCTGGCTGATGCCGGGCCTGCGGGATTCCATTGCCGCCGCGATCATCTCGAATGTTTTCCCGGCCCCTACACAGTGCGCAAGCAGGGTATTTGCGCCGTAAAGCTGGTGCGCGATGGCATTTAACTGGTGCGGGCGCAGCTCAATGTCCGGTGTCATGCCGGGGAATTTCAGGTGGGAGCCGTCATATTCCCACGGCCTGGTGGAATTGAACAGGCGGTTGCATTTAAGGGCAAAAAATAAGGGGACAAGTTAGTGCAACCCCTTGATTTTACTGGGTTCCTCTAACTTATCCCTAATAACACGGTCATCAATGTAAAATTCACGCTCTCCAACCTGTAAATGCACCTGACGCCCCACATAGGAAAAACCTGTTCCCAGTTCCAACAGGAACTGTGTAATCTGATTTACCAGAGCATCTTCCAATTCTTTTTCATCATAATCATCCCGCATTGTTAAAAAATCGAAACTATATGGATCTTTTAATGTCTGTACAGCCAAATCAGAAGCATTAGCAGGAAGTTTATCCTAGAGCGTGTTTGAAAAATCATTCCCGCAATCTGTACTCCCCACTTTGCGAAGAATTTATCCCAAATTTAGTCAACATAGCCCACTATGACTCCTAAATTTGGGATAAATTCTCCACAAACTGTGAAGCACATCTCACAGAAAGCATTTTTCAAACACGCTCTAGAAATTCGTAATGGCTTTTCCCTTACGCTCATATAATCCGCTTTCAATCTGATGTTCCAATACATCCCGGCTCCAGTTGTTTTCCTAAGTATACTGCGCATAAAAAACAGCTTCACGCACATCTTTACATTTAAAAATAATACGCTGATTATGTCCCCACGGAATTGTTGTTATCAGCAGGAAAATATCATCAGACCTCAATTCGTCTACAATTTGTTGACCATTTACAGCTTTTGTATAAAAGCGGTACCATAGCCGCATCGTTTTGAAATTCGTTTCTGAAAATCCTGCCATATCAGGAAAGGAATCATCATGGACAAAAAGCCTTTTTCCATGCGATGCAGGCCGTCCCCTTTTCCCCTTCCGCTGCGGCGGCAGGTCATAAATGACAGAATCAGACCTTGCATTTCCTATCATATCAAGGTTTTCGTATTCGTCTATGATGGAAACAAGGTTTTAAAGCGGTGTATACTAAAAAACACCCCGTTAAAAAATGACGTGGGCGCTTTTCATTAACCTTTTCTATTCCATCCATAGACATTACTATAATCATGGATCTCTACTTTTAAATGCCTATCTTTTTCGCCATATAATGGCATTCCTTCTTTGGGTGAATGAGTTCTGCTCCGTTTTCCTGCAACCAGCTTTTTCGTCGCCGTTCCTTCCTTTCCCACAATCTGTAATTTCATACGAACCTCCAATTTTTTTACTTCTACGCTTTAGAATACACTACCAGACATTTATTTGCAAGCTTTTTATACTATAATCAGCACTGACGATTAAATTATGGGGCTGTCAGTTTTAATTACATATATCTTTCAA
>CAJUBQ010000195.1 GCA_910584595.1 uncultured Eubacterium sp. | reverse complement strand
AGGAACAAGAAACAAGGGCAGCTCTCCACCATCCGGCGTCCGGTAATCCAGAAAAGCAACACTTTGTCTAAATAGTTGCTTTATTACTTGCCACCCCGTGAAAAATAACCTGGTAACAGTATACTATAAACAGATGGTTTCGGCAAGACTTTACATTGCCGGAAAAAAACGTTATAATGCCAGTATGATTATTTTAAAAGGAAAATATAACGAAGCAAAAATTTTTTCAAATGTTTTAGATGAAGCGTCCAGGGAGCAGGTGCTTTTATTGCTCGATCAGGAATTTGCATCTGGAAGCAGGATACGTTTGATGCCCGATGTCCATGCAGGCGCGGGCTGTACGATTGGCACGACGATGACGATTACGGATAAGATTGTGCCCAATCTGGTCGGTGTAGATATAGGATGTGGGATGGAGACAATTGCGGTCAGGGAAAATCGCCTGGAGCTGCAGAAATTGGATAAGCTCATTTATGATAAGATTCCGTCCGGTTACGAGATCCGGGAAAAGACACATCGTTATTTTCAGCAAATAAATCTGGAAGAACTATATTGTTATCATAAGATCAACAAAGTAAGAGCGGAGAAAAGTCTCGGAACGCTGGGAGGAGGCAATCATTTTATTGAAGCGGACAGAGATGAAGAGGGAAAGATTTATCTTGTAGTACACTCCGGAAGCCGACATCTGGGTGTGGAAGTAGCGGAATATTATCAGGAAGAGGGCTATAAAGCGTTAAACGGACAGACAAAGAAAGATATCGAGCAGCTGATTGCAAAACTGAAATCACAAGGAAGGGAAAAAGAGATTCAAAAGAGTATCGCTGCGTTAAAAAGCGCCGTAAAGACGAGTATTCCAAAAGCATTAGCTTATGTTTCGGGTGAATTATTTCATCAGTATATCCATGATATGAAGATTGTTCAACACTATGCGCAGCTGAACAGACAGGCGATGATAGATGAGATCGTAAAAGGCATGAAACTGCATGTGACCTCTCAATTTACAACGATTCATAATTATATTGACACAGATTCTATGATTCTCAGGAAAGGTGCAGTATCGGCGAAAGAAGGAGAAATGCTGCTGATACCCATCAATATGAGAGACGGTTCATTCCTGTGCAGAGGAAAGGGGAATGACGATTGGAATCAGTCGGCGCCTCACGGTGCAGGGCGGGTGATGAGTCGCGCAGCGGCAAAACAGACTTTTACAGTGTCGGAATTTAAAAAACAGATGCAAGGTATTTATTCTACGTCCGTAAATAAAGAAACACTGGATGAATGCCCGATGGCATATAAGGGAATGGAAGATATTATAAGTAATATCAAAGATTCGGTAGAAATTATAAAAAGAATCAAACCTATCTATAATTTTAAGGCAAGTACACCGAATGCAAAATAAGAAATGGGGACAATGATGAAGAAGCAAAAGAAACAAAAGAAACAAAAGAAACAAATGAAAATATTCAGAAAAACAATTTTGTGCACCCTGCTTTGTATGATCGTATTGCTGACAGGCTGTACGGATACTGTTAAGAACATAGCTGTAGATCTTACGAAAGATCAGGCGGATACAGACGGCACGAATCAGGAAATGCAAGCAGACAGCAGCACAGATACAAAGCTGTTAAAAGACGCAGGCATGGAGGATGATCCATATATTGTCGTAAATGATAATACACCGGCATTTACTGAAGAGGAGATTACAACAGAATCGTTTGAACAATATTCGCAGCTGGATGAGCTTGGCAGATGCGGAGCCGCTTTAGCCTGCGTAGGTACCGATCTTATGCCGATGGAAAAGCGCGGCAATATCAGCAGAGTAAAACCTACCGGTTGGCATAGTACAAGATATGACTTTGTAGAAGGGAAAAATTTGTATAATCGATGTCATCTGATTGCCTATCAGCTGTCCGGCGAGAATGCAAATGAGAAAAATCTGATTACAGGAACAAGATTTATGAATGTCAGCGGAATGCTCCCATTCGAAGAACAGGTAGGAGATTATGTACGAGAGACAGGCAATCATGTGATGTATCGTGTTACACCTGTTTTTGAAGGAGACAATCTGATCGCTGATGGCGTGCAGATGGAAGCATGGTCTGTAGAAGATAATGGAAAAGGGGTTTCATATAATGTATATGTCTTTAATATTCAGCCGGGTGTCGAGATTGATTATGCGACCGGTGAAAGCAAAGAAGCCGAACAGACAGCTACCTCTGAAAAAACAGATGTGATTCATTATATCTTAAATACAAATACAAAAAAATTTCATCTGCCGGATTGCAGCAGCGCACAAAATATTCAGGCAGAAAATAAGGAAAGCTTTGCCGGCGACAGACAGCAGTTGATAGACAATGGATATGCGCCATGCAAAAGCTGTCAGCCTTAACCATTTTCAGACCGGCCATTGATTGTTATTTGAAAGAGCCGGTCTGTTTATTTTTATTCGTATTTTCTGCAGCCAGAAGAATTCGGCAGATGTTATTATGAAAATACAGCCTACTGTCCCAAGAAGTCTATTATAATCTGATTCTCCCACACCTGTGGCACCGGACGCACCACCTGATTTGTCCGTAACCAGCTAAAGGCGCTGCTTCGGCTGCGTCGCTTTGATTACCGGCAGAATAGAGTTTAATACTGACTGATTCACCTCGGTGCAAGGCAAAATTTTGACGGCGATGTGGTTCCATCGACTGGAAATTTTAACGCAGCAATGATGCTCTAGCATGGATAAAGTTCTAAAATAACTATAAAAATATCAGTACAATCTCGTGCGTATTTGTTAGCAGACTTATTATACACCAGAATGCACCCTGTGCGTTTTAGTTGTAAAATGGTGGATTCATAACAAATTCTTTTTTTCCAATACAAATAAAAAACTGAAAAAGAGACATATAAATAGAAAACGAAATACTGCAGGTAAGGCCAGTTTTTCTTGAATTTAGCCGGATTGAGAATATGTACTATGCGAATAAAACATAACATTTTGTAAGGAAATGTTAT
>CAJUBQ010000194.1 GCA_910584595.1 uncultured Eubacterium sp. | reverse complement strand
GCTGCTTTGTAAAAGCAACCGGCTGCCTGTTCTCTATGGAATAAAGTGTCAGCAGTTTTATTGTTCTGAGCCCGTCATGCGCTTTGTTGAACCCATACCTGGCTTCATTCTGGTTCTCAGAATAAGTAGAGATGGTGGAGGAATCATAAGCCAGCGCATCACTGGCAGACAGGGAAGCGCAGCGGTGCCTGAAAAAACTCTGCTGCAGGCTTTCATCGGTTCCAAGCTGCACAAAAAGGTTGTGATATACATCTTCAGTGATCCCGTCCTCATAGGGAAGGGGATGGCTATACTGCCATGTCAGGATGCCGGGAAGGGACTGCCCGTTGGTGGCAAGGAGATATCTGGCCAGGGATATGACTTTCTGTGCAGTAGCCATATCAGTGGATGAATATATAGCGTTATCAATGCCCGATACAGAACCTATATGCCCGATGATCTCCATCATCCCGACATGGGTTCTTTTTTCAGATACAATTTCCGGTTTTGCATCTGAAACAGAATTTTTGCCCCGTTTTGGGCGGGTGGGCACCGGAATTTCAGAACCTTTTGGAATTTTGGCAATCAGTTTTGTGCTGAGCACTTTCGTGTATTTTTTCTCGGGATCGTATATCGTTCTGCGCTCAAGAATGTAGGTATCACCATTCTTCTGGGATTTTTTAATGACGGACGTTTTGATTTGGCCGGATGGTTTTGCTGGCATAATGCGCTCCTTTTATTTGAGTATACATTTATTATAATATGCACTCAAATAAAAGGCAATACAAAAACAGCAATATATCCAGCAAAATCAACGATTTCAGCCTATAATGCCCATGGGAAATCCGCACAAAATATGTTTTGAGTAACTATTTCACGAATTTAGGGTTTGTAAACCAGATCTGACAGTATGGCGTTGATGTCATACTCAAATTTATGCCGTGACCGGATCTTCCTGCAGACACGGTCCAGCTTCAGCCCATAATAAACAGACTGAAGAAAGAGATACCCGCCCTCATAGAAAACCTGCTTCCCGTAATCGAGCTGTCTGTCTGAATGAAACGGGATAAGCACGGTTTTGCTTTCGCCATCATCCCTGTATCTGTGTGTCTCGATTAGTGCCTGTTCCTTTGCCCATGCCATAACGCCGTCCCTGTCTGTGCCAAGTTTAGCGGACAGTTCTTCTAATGTACCAAGTTTCCGTATGATTTTTGAAGTGCTTTTCCCTTTGTTGTTAATATAGGATTTTGTAATATAACACCACTTTACAACTTTTTGAATAATAAAATAACGCACAAGGCACTTTCTGGTGTATAATAAGTTTGCAAACAAAACTATACGAAAGAGAGTGACCTTGTACGTCTGACTTATTATACAACGAAAACAATCTGATTGGTAGACTATACCGTTATTTTTATATTTATTTTAAAACTTTTTCCATGCCGACAATTGAAACACTGTTTCTTCTGGCGTTATCTATCCTGGCTATGGAGTCAGCGGCTTCCATCCGTTCCTTGTACAGACATTTTTTATCTGGGATCACAAAAAAATCCCTGAATGCATTTTACTATGCCTGCTCCTATGCAAAGGCCGATTATTCCAGGTTTATGAACGTCACTGCGGGCATGGCTTTAAAACTCATACCGGAAAAACTGTCCCAGCAGCCTGTTTTTCTTTGCATTGATGACACAATGGTCTCAAAGTTTGGCAAAAAATTTGAGAATGTTTCTAAACTTTTTGACCATGCAGCGCATAATGGCTCAAATTATCTGAATGGGCATTGTTTCGTAAGTGCAATGCTCTGTGTCCCGGTATGGGATAAAAACAGGATCCATTGCCTTTCTGTCCCGCTCGGGTGCCGCATGTGGCAAAAACAGGAATCAAAGCTTGAGCTTGCCGCGTCTATGGTCAGCCAGGCGATGCCGGAATTCAGCGGCAGGAAAAATGTGGTCATCCTATGTGACAGCTGGTATGTAAAAAAGAACCTTGTTTCCATTGTGGACGAATATGAGAACCTTGACCTTATAGGGAATGCAAGGTCTGATTCTGTCGTTTATGACCTGCAACCGCAGCGGACTGGGAAAAAAGGACGGCCTGCATTGCATGGGAAAAGGCTTTCCATCCAGGATGATTTTACGCTGTCCGATGAAAAAATTGGGGACTATTACATAGCTGTGCGCCGTGTCCTTACAAACATTTTTGGCAAAAGGGAAGCACATGCATATGTAACATCCCCGAAAAAAAGCGCCGGGAGCAGGTGCCTGTTTTTTAGCGCAGTTTTTCCAGAGCGGCTGCAAATATTTTGCGCATGGCAGAAAAAAGCTCCGCTAAACCAGACGGGGAGTGACCGCATGCAGTTTATCCCTTTGATGCTGTATGCATTTCGATGGCCAATCGAAGTTAGCCACTACGAACAGAAAACATTCTGGTCATTATGCAGTTATATGGTGCGCAGCCGCAAAGGGATTGAAATGCTGGTCAATCTAATTAATATCTCATACTGCGCCATGAAGCTGCCGCCATACCAGGATGAGGCGTTTTTAGCATACCGTACGGAAAGTGTGCAGGAATTTCGGTTCGTCCTCAGCGAACAAATCCGGCAGCAAGTATTTTATGCCATTTTCGTGGAAAAAGCCAAAACAAGTATAAAATCAAATGCCATAATAAATGCTTTAAAACAGCTAATCCAGCGGCAGGGGTATCATCTATAAAAGTTGTAAAGTCGTGTAATATAAAATGACTCTGCATTTTTTGATTTTGAAGTTGATACACGCATAAAAACACCTCTATAAAGAGCAGATCGCACATTACTATATATTAAGACAAAAAATTTGACAAAAAAATACAGGTCTGATGCGGCATGCAGAGAATTTTTTTCAATTCAACTGTCAAACACCCGAGCTCCTACTTATGACGCCTTAAATTTCCCCACCCTGTGAAAGGTAACTAGAGAATTCCTGATTTCTTGAAATATCAAATTTGTACTTGCAATTTCGATCAAAATCTACTATAATACCTGTCTTTGGTAGTCGAATGGTAAAACATAGTGCTAAACTACAGACTAAAA
>CAJUBQ010000193.1 GCA_910584595.1 uncultured Eubacterium sp. | reverse complement strand
CGATACACAGGCGGCGAAGCCGCAGCGGCGCCTTTAGCTGCTGGCAGAACGCCAGAAGCGAATTAGGCGGCGCGACCGTCCGATGCCATAGCCTGGATGCAGAATGCCTAGAACTTCTTACATTCTGGAAAAGTCACAAACAGACAGGCCAACGCCTCCCATCCGGCGTTCGCATAGCCAGTACGCAACACTTTGTCTAAACTGTTGCTTTGTTACTTGTCCACCCCCGTGAATAGTAACTTTACATAGAATGTGAAAGATTTGGAATCCCTCTTTCATATTGCCATCTTCCCGACGAATGTGCTATAATCTGCAACAGGACAAGGTTTTCGCAAATAGTAGTACGCCTGATAACAGGAAATATCAAAAGGAAGTGTAATCATGCAGTGCCAGGAAAAAATACAGGAAGTAAAAGCAAATATTCAAAAAGTAATCGTAGGAAAGCAGCAGGTCATTGATCTGGTATTAACAGCGCTTATTGCAGGCGGTCATGTTCTGCTGGAAGATGTGCCGGGAACCGGGAAGACGCTGCTTGCAAAAACGCTTGCAAAGTCTGTGCAGGCAGAGTTTGCAAGAATTCAGTTTACGCCTGATCTGCTGCCTTCGGATGTGACCGGGCTTAATTATTTTAATCAGAAACAAGGGGAATTTGTTTTTCGAAAAGGACCGGTATTTGCCAATATTGTGCTCGGAGATGAAATAAATCGCGCGACGCCGCGTACACAGTCCAGCTTATTGGAATGCATGGAAGAAAAGCAGGTTACGATTGACGGGCAGACGCGTTTCGTTGGTAAACCGTTTTTTGTGATTGCAACACAGAATCCGGTGGAGACAGCGGGTACATTTCCGCTGCCGGAAGCGCAGTTAGACCGCTTTTTGATGCATATTTTTATGGGACTGCCGGATGCAGGGGAAGAGCTGCAAATATTAGAGCGTTTTATCCACTGTAATCCATTGGAACAGACTTCGGCAGTGATGCAGTTAGAAGAGCTGCTGAGCCTGCAGAGTGCATGCCGGGAAGTTTATGTGCATAAAGCTTTGATGGAATATATGACATTGATCGTACAGGAAACGAGAGATTTTACAAAAGCGCTGATGGGTGCAAGTCCTCGTGGGACGCTGGCGTTACTGCGGGCGTCGCAGGCATATGCGCTTGTGCAGGGCAGAGATTATGTAGCGCCAGAGGATGTAAAAGCGCTGGCAGTTCCGGTGCTGGCACATCGGATTGTACTGGCAGGCGGCGGGTTGGATGCCGGTGAAAAGCGCAGATTTGTGGAAAAGGCGCTAGAGAAAGTGATTGTGCCGTCTGAAGACTGGATACATCGGTAACAGGCAGTTTTTAAGGAGTGTACGGCATTTATGAATGGAAATGAAAGGAAGATCATTCCGATTGGAATTGAAAGCTTTGAGGAAATTCGTCAGGGAAGTTTTTATTATATTGATAAAACAGAGTGGATCAAAGAACTGCTGGAAAATCCGGGGAAAGTAAATTTATTTACCCGTCCGAGACGTTTTGGAAAGTCTTTGAATATGAGTATGCTGCGCTGTTTTTTTGAACCGGGCACAGAAAAACGGATATTTGACGGACTAAAGATTGCCGGGGAGTACGAGCTTTGTAAGTCTTATATGGGAAAATTCCCGGTCATTGCGGTATCTTTAAAAGATATAAATGGGTTGAGTTATGAGATGGCACAGGATATGGCCGCAGTGATTGTAAAAGAGGAGATCGAGAGGCATCCGTATCTTTTGGATAGCGATCAGTTATCAAAATTGGAGAAGGAAAAGCTTCGTACGATGCTCTGTATGAAAATGGGACAGTCCGAACTTTGCAGCAGTCTGAAAGTATTGTCCAGGCTTTTGTATCAGCACCATCATCAAAAAGTGATTGTTTTGATTGATGAATATGATGTGCCGCTTGCGAAGGCATTTGCGAATGGATATTACGATCAGATGGTGACACTGATGCAGACGATGTTCGGATTGTTACTAAAGACTAACGAATATTTACAGTTTGCTGTGCTGACCGGGTGTTTGCGTATTGCAAAAGAAAGCATTTTTACCGGTTTGAATAATCTGAAAGTATTATCGATACAGGATGTGAGGTTTGATGCGTATTTTGGTTTTACAGACGGCGAAGTAAGGACTCTGTTGGATGCGTATGATCTTGCGGATGCATACGGTGATGTAAAAAACTGGTACGATGGATATCGGTTTGGAAATACACAGATTTATTGTCCGTGGGATGTATTAAACTATTGTGATCTTCTGCTTGCTGATCGAGATGCGCCGCCACAGGATTTTTGGTCGAATACGAGCGACAATGATGTGATCAGACATTTTATCGAAAACGCTCACAACAAAACAACGAAGCAGGAAATAGAACGACTCGTTGCCGGAGAAGCAGTTGTAAAAAAACTAAGAAAAGATTTAACTTACCGAGATTTGTACGGTTCTATAGATAATATTTGGAGTGTTTTATTTACGACTGGATATTTGACATTACAGGAAAGGCCGGATGGGGATTTATGCCGTCTTGTTATTCCAAATATGGAAATCCGTAAAGTGTTTACCGAGCAGATTATGGAATATTTTCGTGAAACGGTCAGAAAAGATGGCGAAGCATTGGAACAGTTTTGCGAGGCGCTGAAAAATGCAGATGCGTATCGTGTACAGGCGCAGTTCGGCAAATATCTGAAAAAAGTAGTCAGTATTCGTGACACGTTTGTCAAAAGACCAATGAAGGAAAATTATTATCATGGGATACTGATGGGACTTTTGGCTTACAAAGATGCATGGGCAGTTTTTTCGAACAGAGAATCCGGTGAAGGGTACAGTGATATCCTTGTGGAGATTGAAGACGAAGAGATTGGTATTGTAATAGAAGTAAAATATTCAGATCAGGGCAATTTGCATGCAGCGTGCCAGGAAGCGCTGATACAGATCGAACAAAACGACTATGCGCAACAGCTATATGAAGATGGAATGCAGACGGTGCTAAAGTATGGTATTGCCTGTTATAAAAAACGATGTATGGTAATGCTGGGGGATACATGCGGCAGTATTTCAGACAAACAGTCAGAAATTTAGTTACTATTCATGGGCAATGTCATTAACTTAAGCTTTTCATAGACAGACTTTGCGTCTGGCGGAATGGTTTTGCTGGCTGGAACATCCTCTGAAAGGACGTTAAAGGGGCGCTTTTAACGGAGGTGAAATCCAGCG
>CAJUBQ010000192.1 GCA_910584595.1 uncultured Eubacterium sp. | reverse complement strand
GGCGTTAAGCCAGGGCGAACCAGGCGCCGCGTCCGTTCGGTACCATAGTGTAAATGCAGAATGCTTAGGGATTCTTACATTCTGGAACAGGAACAAGAAACAAGGGCAGCTCTCCACCATCCGGCGTCCGGTAATCCAGAAAAAGCAACATTTTGTCTAAACGGTTGCTTTATTACTTGCCCCACCCCGTGAAAAGTAACTAATAAAGTCTAAAAATTGGAAAAAATATTGCTATTATATTGATATCTCGTATAATGAATATTAAAATTATAGGCATCAGTATAAGGAGGAAGATTGAAAGAGTAAGCGATTCAAAAGGCTGTTCAGGAAGAAAGGGGACACACGATGAAAAGTGACTATAAAAACAAAGGGCTGCGGCTGATAAAGAAAGGGCAAAAGGGAATATCACATGCTATTTTCAGCCGTTTTGGACTGATTTTACTGTTATTGTTTATTCAGGTTCAGATTTTATTTGATATTTTTCAATGGTTTGAAGATTTTCTGCCGCATGTCATGGGTGGAAGAGTGCTGTTTACATTTATTATGGTTGTTTATCTGTTAAACAGCAGGCTCAATCCTACGGCAAAAATCACATGGCTGATCGTTATTATGCTTTTGCCTGTATTTGGGGTGCTTTTGTTTGTCTACACGCAGAGCAATATCGGGCACAGAGCGGTAAAAAAATGGTTTCATGATGTAATAGAAGAAACGAAAACGTGTATTCCACAATCATGCGACGTGATGGAGCATTTTGAACAGGAGAACCAGGGTGCGGCGTCGTTGGCGCATTATATGCGCAGGAGCGGATGTTTTCCGGTTTATGAAAAAACTGCGGTTACATATTTTCCGCTTGGAGAAGATAAGTTTCAGGAAATGATGATTCAGCTGGAATCCGCAAAACATTTTATTTTTATGGAATATTTTATTGTAGATGAAGGTGTTATGTGGGGCAGTATCCTGGAAATACTGGCAAAAAAAGCGGCAGCCGGGGTAGACGTACGGGTGATGTATGATGGAACGTGCGAGTTTTCCTTGCTGCCGCACGACTATCCGAAACGTATGCGGACGCTTGGGATCCAATGCAAAGTATTTGCGCCGGTAGCTCCTTTTATTTCAACGCACTATAATTACAGGGATCACAGAAAGATATTAGTGATTGATGGGCATACTGCTTTTACGGGAGGCGTAAATCTGGCAGATGAATACATTAACCAGAAAATAAGGTTTGGGCATTGGAAAGATACAGCGGTTATGGTCAAAGGAGAAGCGGTAAAAAGCTTTACACTCATGTTTTTGCAGATGTGGGACATGGATGAGAAGAAGAAAGAATATGAAAAATTTCTCAGCTATCCAGGTCTTCCTGTCCGGAATGCAAAAGGCTGGGTGATCCCTTATGGAGATTGTCCGCTTGACAATGATAAGGTGGGGGAACGAGTATATATGGATATTTTAAACCGATCGTTAAAGTATGTACATATCATGTCTCCGTATTTAATTTTGGATGGGGAGACAGAGACGGCATTGAAGTTCGCTGCGGAAAGAGGAGTGGAAGTCATTCTGATATTGCCAGGTATCCCGGATAAGAAAGCGCCTTACGCGCTGGCAAAGACGCATTACCCGTCGCTGTTGGAATCAGGTGTAAAGATTTATGAATATACGCCAGGCTTTGTTCATGCGAAAGTATTTGTCAGTGATGATAAAGAAGCCGTAGTAGGCACGATTAATCTGGATTACCGCAGCCTGTACCATCATTTTGAATGTGCTGCTTATTTGTATCAGACAGACTGTATTCCGGATATTGAAGCTGATTTTCAAAAGACGCTTTCCGCATGCAGGATGGTTACCAAAGAGACGATTCGCAGGGAACCGATGAAAGTTAAGATAACGGGATATTTGATGAAAGCGGTTGCGCCTTTGATGTAAGGAACATAAGCGTGATGATTTATCAGATCAATACCCGTACTTTTAGCTACGGACATTGATCTGCCTGTTTTCATTGCGCCATTCCCTTGGCGAGACGCCATATACATTTTTATATGCCCGTGAAAAATGCAGCGGGTTATCATATCCGACTGCTTTACTGATATCACTGATCGAAAGCTGCGTCAGCTTTAATA
The DNA here is from genome assembly GCA_910584595.1 of uncultured Eubacterium sp. Lineage (GTDB taxonomy): Bacteria > Bacillota > Clostridia > Lachnospirales > Lachnospiraceae > Eubacterium_J. Next base: position 1,292 of record CAJUBQ010000192.1, on the reverse strand, counting down.
ATTCTGCAGCTTTCGTCATCCGGTAGTTCAGCAGAAACGCCTGCGGCGTCCTGCCGATCGCTTCTTTAAAGATTTTACTAAAGTAGCTGCGGTTGAGCCCGCAGTTATCTGCAATTTCTTCCACCGAAATATCATTTTGAAAGTTTTGGTCTATAAATGCGATTGCTTCATGAATATAAAAATCCCGCAGACGTCCGCCTTTTGTTAAGCGAAGAGATGAGATCGAGCGTGTCAATGCATCCATAAACAAGTATAAATGCCCGATTAAATGCAGCGGCGACATATCCCCATGTTTGGCAATATAGAGCATTTCCTGCATCATCGTATCCCTCATTTCATAGGAGTTTGCGTGATAGACGGGTGTATCCGGTGAAAGTCCGGCGATAGAGAGCGCTTCTTTTGCGCGCAGTCCGTCAAATTCCAGCCAGACATATTCCCATGGAAGCTTCTTGTCTGCTACATAAGTATTAATTTGTCCCGGAAAGATCATAAAACCCTGTCCGCTTTTAATCTGATAAGTGTTCGTATGGCCTGAAGAATCGTCTGCCAACAATGTTCCCGTACCGGATATCACATAGTGAAACAGAAAATGTGTTCGTGCTGCAGGGCCAAACGCATGGGCAGGTGTGCAGCGTTCCCAGCCAAATTGATATAGTTTTAAATCTACAAAATTTTCACTTGGAAAAACGGAAAACAGTAATTCCTGCATATCGTTTTATACGCTCCTTGATTTTTTTGTAGCAGTTCAGATCACCCATGAAACTGTTACATTTTTTCGCATGTTCTATAAAACTTCGCATATTCTAATCATATAGCATGACCGTAAAATATAAAACCGCATGCTTCATTGAGTACTACATATTCCATAGTATAGACGAAAACATGCCAAAAAGCCAGCTTATTTTATAAATATACCAAAATGTCATGTCATTTTATAAATATAGCTAAAAAGTGACATTTTGATATAAAAGTTAAAAAAACATGCTATTTCAAGACGCATTAAGGGATGTTATAATGTCTGTACAAATTAAGTGCAAGGAAGAAAGGAGTAAAAGTAATGAAAAAGAAAGTGTTTAGTCTTTTTCTGGCATGTCTGATGCCGGCTCCGCTGCTGTTATCCGGATGCGGGGACAGTGAGCACGACGGGAAGACCGTGATTGAGCTGGTGCAGTATAAGCCGGAGGCGGTGGATATCTTTGAGCAGGTTGCTGAGAAGTTCAACAGCGCACACGATGACATCTACCTGAAAATCGATTCGCCGAACGACGCGATGACCATCTTGAAAACAAGGT
>CAJUBQ010000191.1 GCA_910584595.1 uncultured Eubacterium sp. | reverse complement strand
ACTGCGCAGACTTATCCCATTTCAATTCAATAAGCAAGGCAGGTTTTTTTATTTCTCTGCGCGGAAGATATACGATATCTGCAAACCCTTTCCCCGTCGGAAATTCCCTGATGGGCTGCATGTAACTGATTTTTGCGCTATAAAATGCCATCAGTACAAAACATGCCAGAGAGTTTTCATCATTATATTTTAAAATCGACGCTGTTTGGGCATGAATCGCATCCATACCAAACGCAACTGCATCAGCATTCATAGCAAACGTCTCATCCAATAAACTCTTGGATTTGGAAACAGCCTGTATCACCCCATCCCACACTGGCTCATCCATAGCATTCATAAACTCGGACGTTATTTCCTGATTTGGCACATAAATCTCCTGTTTCTTTTTATCATAAGCCAAATATCCCAAATGCACTAATAAGGTGAGCACATCATCCTTTGATTTAAAAGTAGTCATGTCATTTCGAAATCTGCGCGGATTAATTTTACAGCGTCCTCCGCTCACCATCGTAATAATCGCCTCTTTCAGTCCATCGTAATCCATATCGATATAAACCTTAAGCGCTTCATATGTCTCTGTTTCCGTCCAATAACTGTCAAGCTCACTGCTTTGCATCGCGTCTACAACTGATTTTGGATTATAAATATTCCACTGATCCGTAAACCGATAACCATCATACCAGTTTTTTACATCCTCAAAATTCATATGATACCGTTCACAGAGCGCTTTCACCTCATCCTCGGTAAATCCGGTATATCTCGCCAGTTCTCCTGGATTCATCATCGAATATTCATCAAAAATATTAATAGCAGAATGCGTCCCATACTTTTTTATTGGAAGAATACCGGTCATATAAGCAAAACTGACATACGTACGGTCTTTGAACAATTGTTTTAAAAATTCCAAATATTTTTTCTGCAATTCTTTCTGATCTTTAACCTCGCGGAATAAACAATCCCACTCATCAATAATAAAAATAAATCCTTTATTGGCCCGCATATCTTTTTGATAAATCTGAACCAGAATATTTGCCAGACCAAGCGAACTTTTTGTAAACCAGCCGCCATATACTTCTTCCAGTTCACCAATCACCTCATTTTCTATACATTTTATCAGTGCATCGGGTTCCGATACATATGACAAAAACTGTTGGATATTCAGATATATTACATCATGTTGATTTAAATGTTTCAAATATGTCTCTGCTTTCGCAATTTTTAAATCCGCAAACAATTCTTTCGAATCACATCCTCTGCTGTAATAAGCAGCCAACATCTCAGCTGTCATAGATTTCCCAAATCGCCGCGGACGGCTTACACAAATAAACCTTTTGTTTTTATTCAGCTTTTGATTTGTAAATACGATCAATTCTGATTTATCTTTGTAAATATCATCATTTACAGCAATCCGAAAAGCATCATTTGTCGGATTCAAATAAAGGCCCATATCGTTTACCTGCATCCTTTCGTGTTGATCTGCCGATATCTCACATCTTCATCCAATTATTTTTATCTTATTGTATAAACATCCCGGCCAGCCTGCCCTTATATTTTCCAAACCAGCGGCTGACCCATGCAGAAATCACAGACACCGCAAAGGCCGTACTCACAGACAGCAAAATATATTTTGGAAGCAACTGCGCATACGTATCATTCGGAAACATCCTGTTCATCCGTCCGCTCCACGCATGATGCGATAAAAACAGCGGAAAGCTGAATCTGCCCAGCCAGTATACAACCCGATTATCATACAACGGTGCCAGTAATCCCTGATGTGAAAAGCTTATGGGAACAGCTATTGCAAACAGCAGTAAAATAATAAACTGCATTTTTGACGTAGCATGTCCATACGTCCAATACAACGCAAACAGGCAGCCACCTGTCTCTGCGAAGGATAACAATGCTTTTGCCAAAAATGTAAACTGCACATCTTTGATTTTCTGACAGGCCAGATAGCAGACGCACCCAAGGCAAAGCACGCCCATAGCCCGCAGCAGCCCTTTATAGCAAACTCCCATCCAGTCCGTATTTCCTCTCAATGTTTTTTCGGATGCATACAAATATCCAAGTATCCCTATTGCAAACAACGGCGCCAGAACATGCAGAAAAAAGTCCTTATTTTTATAGAACAACGGCAGCAAAAGCAGCATCGCAATAAGCATGGCAGAAATATACCATGTCGCTCCATTTGCATTATAATCATTAAATCCGGCCATCCTTAAAAAAAACAGCTCCCAGACGCTTAATATCCCATGCTTACATATTAAACGAAGCGGCAGCAGCCCTCCCGCCGTCTGCTTAATGAGAAAAGAAACCGCCCACGCTACATAATATGCAGGACACATACTCTTTATTTTATGAAACAAAAACTGCCAGGTACTTTTCCAGACCGGCGTGTCCGCAGACTGCGTTGTCTTCTTCATAATAGATGACGCCATGAGAAAGCCCGATACAAGGAAAAAATATTCCACCATGTTTGCTCCGTCATAAAAAATGTATTTCTCTGATCCCGCAAAATACAGCGAATGAAAACACATAATTACAACTGAAAACACAAATTTCCAAAAATCAACCGCTCCATTTCTTTTCATTTTGCTATTACGCTCCTTTTGCTTATCGTAACCTGCGCCGTTTCTGGCTTTTCCAATAAATAAAAACAAAAAATCCGAACAACGTCCCGGCAATAACCCCGCAGCTGTCAATCAGCATGTCCCTGATCTCACAGCTGCGTCCCGGAACAAACATCTGATGCAGTTCATCCGATACGGCATACAAAGAGCCGATAACTGCCGGCAGCAATACTATCTTTTTACGCTTTCTGCTGCCATCTGCATAACTTCCGGTCAGTAAAAATCCCAATATCGCATATTCGGTGGCATGCGCCATTTTACGGATCGGATGATCGATTTTATCTGCAAACGAAATCTGCATCTGCGCGTCCAGATCTGCAAAACTTGGAACGATCAATCTTCCGAACAAAATTCCTATCGACATACTGTCCTTTGTAGATAACTCAGCGCTTCTGGCTGAAAAAACAAAAATAACTGCCATCCAGCAAACTGCCAGAATCAGACAGATTCTTTTTCTGATCCTGACATTATCAGACTTTTTCATTGCACATACCTCTTTTCATCAGATTTCATCAGCAAGCAAATATTTGAGCTTTACAGCGAATTATAGCAGATTTTTATAGGGACTACAATATGGTTTGTGGTTGCTTTGATGGTTTTTGTGCGGGGGGGGGAGTTGGCCTCCCGGACGCCAGGAGAGGGGAGCTGTTTGGTCTGCTTGTTCCTGTTCCAGAATGCAAGAATCTCTAAGCATTCTGCATTTACCCTATGGCGCCCGGACGGTCGCGACGCCTAGTTCGCCCTGGCTAAACGCCAGCAGCTAAAGGTGTCGCTTGGCTTCGCCCCTGTTTTTTATAGCAGAATACTAAAAGATTCTAGTGCCCTGTAAAGTCTAAAACTGTTACAAAATATTTTGTTTGTCTTTGGTAA
>CAJUBQ010000190.1 GCA_910584595.1 uncultured Eubacterium sp. | reverse complement strand
TAAGCATTCTGCATTTAAGTTGTGGTGCCGGACGGACGCGGCGCCTAATTCGCCCCGGCTTAACGCCTTTAGCTGCTGGCGTTAAGCCAGAGCGAACCAGGCGCCGCGTCCGTTCGGTATCATAGTGTAAATACAGAATACTTAGGGATTCTTACATTCTGGAACAGGAACAGGAAACAAGGGCAGCTCTCCACCATCCGGCGTCCGGTAAATCACCTCTTATCTTGTCGATGTGATAAGAATATGCTAAACTGATCTCAAAACAATAAATACTGTCTGCAAAGGAGGACCTGCAAAATGAAGTACGATTTTACCTCAATCATAGAACGTTCCGGAAAAGACGCCGTTGCCGTAGACGGACCGGGGCATGACGCATATGCCCCTGCCTTGCCAAAGAACGGTTACGATTTTATCCCGATGTGGGTTGCCGACATGAACTTTCCAACTGTTCCAACAATTCCACAAGCCATCATTGCCCGCACACAACATCCTGCATACGGTTATTTTGACGTCAGCGATGCTTATTATCATTCCATTATACGCTGGCAGGAAACGCGAAATGGCGTAAAGGAGCTTCGTAAAGAGCATATTGGATACGAAAACGGTGTGCTTGGCGGTGTAATCTCCGCACTGTCCTGCTATGCATCACCTGGAGACGCCGTACTTCTGCACAGCCCTGCATATATCGGTTTTACGGAATGCCTGACGCAAAACGGCTACCAAATCATACGGAGCGAACTAAAAAAAGACGCACAGGGAATTTATCGAATGGACTATGCAGATATGGAAGAAAAAATCAAAACCCATCATATCCATGCCGCAATATTTTGTTCCCCCCATAATCCTTCCGGACGTGTCTGGGAACAGCAGGAGCTTGAAAAAGCTATGAAAATATTTGAAGACCATGAAGTTATGATTATTTCAGATGAAATCTGGTCAGATATTCTTTTAAACGGCAGCAGACATCTTCCAACACAGTCTGTAAGCTCTTATGCACATGAACATACAGCCGCGTTTTATGCCCCAAGCAAAACCTTTAATCTGGCCGGCCTGGTTGGAAGCTATCATATTATATATAACCGCTCTATCCGGGACCGTGTCGTATCCAAAGGAGAAAAAACACATTACAACAACATCAACGTTCTGTCGATGCATGCGTTAATCGGCGCCTATGGACAGAAAGGCGGCGAATGGGTAGATGAGCTTTGCCAGACATTAAGCACAAACGTAAACTATGCCTGTGATTATATCCAATCACATTTTAAAGACATTTCGGTATCCAAACCGGAAGGAACTTATATGCTGTTTTTGGATTGTACAAAATGGTGCGAAAATCATCATAAAACGATACAACAACTGCTACAGGCCGGGTGGGACGTCGGCGTCGGCTGGCAGGACGGCAGACCGTTTTACGGCCCATGCCACATTCGTATGAATCTTGCGCTGCCGCTGTCCAGAGTCAAAGAAGCTTTTAAACGTTTATCCGCACACGTTTTGTAAAAAGCCGCAAACTGAAAGCAGCGCTGTGCCAGCGCTGCGCTTTTTTATTAAAAGGCATCTCCCAGCGCCTTCATTACCTTCCGAAAAGCAGACTCCTCCTTCGCAGGCTTTTCCTTTTCCAGCGAAGCTTCTGTAATGCCGCCGGCCTTAAGAAGTTCCTTATATACTGCTTCCACTGCTTCTGTGCCGATAATAAGATGAATCTGTCCATTATTGCTGAAAACGCCCTTCACTCCATCAATATGCTCCAGTTTTTCCATATCCACCTGCTGATTGTCCTCAGCAACTAACCGAAGTCTGGTTGCGCAATGATCTGCACTCACCAGTTTACTTTTTTCTTCAATTGTTTCAAAAATTTCCTTGGCGCATTTTGCATAATCTGCTATCATAATCTTTCCCCTTTTCTTTTTTTACCTCATAAATATAAAACAAATCTCCTAAAAAGTATACCTTTTTATGCACCAAATATTTATTTTTTCGCTCACAAAAAAATTTCTAAAAAAACAAAACCATTTTCATTTTCAGATGCTCTTATATACAGATGCATCAAAAACAATTACCGCGGAATTGCAATCATCTGTGATCACTCACAGATGCAAAAGGAGGGAGAAGCTTGGATACAGCAGAAGAAACAGAACTGGTTCGCCGCATGAAACAGGGAGAACGGGCAGCCTTTGACAAACTTTATGAGCAATATTACGACAAGCTGTATCGAACAGCCTGTATGATAACGGGAAACCGGGCAGACGGAGAAGATGTAACCCAGGAAACCTTTATAAAAATGTACCTGCACTGTACAGAATTAAAAAAAGACGAACAGTTTCGTTACTGGCTCTATAAAATATTAAATCGCACAGCCTGGCAGCTCGCAAAAAAGCATTCCAAAGAGCAGCCGGATGAGCAGATTTTAGAGCTTGCCGATCTATCCATCCATGATTCTCCCGCCGTACAATTTTTAAAAAATGAGCGGGATCAGGCGATCATAAACGCGGTCCACAGCCTGGAACACCGTCAACGCACAGCAGTCATCCTTTACTACTATAACGAGCTAAGCACAAAGGAGATTGCAAAAATTATGGAATGCATGGAAGGGACTGTAAAATCCAGACTATTCACCGCCAGAAAAAATTTAAAATCGCTTTTAAAAAATGAAAATTTACAGGAGGACAGATATGAGTGGTTGTAATTTGAACGAAAAACAAATCAAGACAGCAATTCACGCAGACGCATACTCCTACGACCCGCCAAACGACTTAAAACAACAAATTGACGCGCGGCTGGCGTGGCAGAAAAACAAGGAGGTTATCCCTATGAAAAAATTCAGTACAAAAAAGATTGCAGCAGCGGCAGCATTAGCCTGCGCACTGACAGGAACCGTATGTATGGCGGCAGGCAAAATTTCCGGCTATGTTGGTTATTCCACACCCGCTACCGAAACTACAAACTTTTCAGATATCGCAAAGCTGGAACAAACAGCAGATGTATTCACAGGTGCGCCAAAAGCATTTGATAATGGCTTTGTATTTGCAAACGCCAATATTATCCATACAGATGCACTCGATGAAGCGGACAATGTAAATAGCAGCTTTATGGAAATCAACATTCAATATCAAAAAGATACAGAAAATATTGACTATGCAGTCAAAAAAGGCATGGAAATTATGACGAAAGAAGAACTTGCAAAATACCAGGCTGTCGAATCTGATGACATCACTTACTATTACAGCCGTTCAAATTATTTGTTCCTGCCGGAAGGCTGTGAACCTACCGAAGAAGAACTTGCTGCTGAAAAAGCAGGGGAACTGTTCATCTCCTTTGGAAGTTCCGAACGCGAAGAGAAAGTTTTTGACGGTATTTTCTGGAATGCAAATGGGCAGTCCCACCATTTGTTTGGAATGAATATCGATATGGATGCTGACGATCTGATTGCTATGGCCAGGCAGTTGATTTCGTAAAGAAATTCAAAGACTGTAAAAAACAGCAGAAAGAGGTCAAAAAAGGAGCTGCGCACATATTCTTAGTGCGTCAGCTCCTTTTAATATTATTTTACTGCACCATTTACAACACCATTTAAGATCTGCTTCTGACAAATA
>CAJUBQ010000189.1 GCA_910584595.1 uncultured Eubacterium sp. | reverse complement strand
TTCCTGATATGGCAGGATTTTCAGAAACGAATTTGAAAACGATGCGGCTATGGTATCGCTTTTATACAGAAGCTGTAAATGGTCAACAGGTTGTAGACGAATTGAAGTCTGATGATATTTTCCGGCTGATAACAACAATTCCGTGGGGACATAATCAGCGTATTATTTTTAAATGTAAAGATGTGCGTGAAGCTGTTTTTTATGCGCAGTATACTTAGGAAAACAACTGGAGCCGGGATGTATTGGAACATCAGATTGAAAGCGGATTATATGAGCGTAAGGGAAAAGCCATTACGAATTTTAAGGATAAACTTCCTGCCAATGCTTCTGATTTGGCTGTACAGACATTAAAAGCTCCATATAGTTTCGATTTTTTAACAATGCGGGATGATTATGATGAAAAAGAATTGGAAGATGCTCTGGTAAATCAGATTACCCAGTTCCTGCTGGAACTGGGAACAGGTTTTTCCTATGTGGGGCGTCAGGTGCATTTACAAGTTGGAGAGCGTGAATTTTATATTGATTTGCTGTTTTATCACATAAAACTTCATTGTTATGTTGTCGTGGAACTTAAAACAAAGAGATTTGAACCGGAGTATGTTGGAAAATTAAACTTTTATGTTACCGCTGTAAATAAGCAATTAACAGGAGATGGCGATAATCCTGCAATATTTGTAAGGATAAGGATAATGTTGTGGCTGAATATTCTTTGGAAGAAGTTTCACAGCCGATTGGTATTGCAGGATACGAATTAAGCAATGCGCTCAGCAAAGAATACCAACGCAGTCTTCCTACAATAGAAATGTTGGAGTCTGAAGTGGCAAAAATGATGGATATAAAATAGTCTGCAAGTTGTAGACTATTTTGCATCTATGCAGTATAGTATTAAGCGGTCGGAATTAACAAGTTATTTCTAAAATAGTTCATAACGGTTTATCATTGAAAAGCTTCGTTTATAGATGATGCAAGTACGGGCAGTTATTTACGAATAAAAAGAGAATTGGTAATATATTTTGCCTTGTCCTATGTATCAAGAAAAATATATTACCACAATTCTAATGAATCTTCCGCATCTACCCACGTCTGCATACCACCATCAAGATACAGTGTTGCATATTCAAGTGGGTTGTCTATAGCCAAAGCATTTAAGGCACATTCGGAACATGGCATTGTTTTTAATCCTTTTTCCGCTTTTCCACAGTCTATCCGTAAAACATATCCTTCAAAAGTTGTTACATCAATACAGTTATGGAGCATATTATATGCTGCATAAATAAATCTCATATCTTATCAGTCCTTTCTTGTTTGTGTTTTGGAGAAATTTTTAAAAGCATTCCAATCAATTCTTCCTTTCCTGTTCATTTCATGTTATAATTTGTTACAGGTTTTTCTTTCCCTTATTTTTGTCCTTATGAGGGTTCGTAACATGAGGGAAAAGGATATAACACAAGGGAAAGTCTAAGGGCAAACTCACTTGCTATAAATTTAGCAATTTCAAGGGTTTACAGACTTTTTGAAGATAAGATATAACAGTTATTAAATGCTATAAAAAGTGTCATATCAGAATTCCAGTTTGACATACTGGAAAATCGGGATAGAAGAGTCTCAATAAAAGGAGCAGAAAATGGAAATATATGAAGTAATGCTTGACAACAAACAATATGCCCTACTGAAAAGTATGCTGATTGGAGATAGAAAGGGGGACTTAATAAGAAAAATACCAATCAGCGGAAACGATTTATTTTGTGATATGATTCATGAAATATATTCACCTGTAATTGATGGATGGAGTACGCTTGAAATTGTGTTGAAAGAGTCTGCCAATGCACTGTACCTGTTAAGATTAATGACAAAGCAGATATTTCCAGAGGACGAAAATTATTTTGTGAGACAGATAGGGAAAAAATGGGCAAATATTCGTTTGGAAAAGGATTGCGCCTTTAAGATATATAAGGTCAATGAAGAAGGTATAAAATAAATATCCCAACAAAATTCAAATTTGTAGATTAAGGATGAAAACAGTATGGGACTATTTTCAAAAAAGCCAAAGGAGCCTGAGTACGATGCAGTGGACTGTGAGAGAAAGAAAAAAAGAATGAGGGAAGTTTTTAACGAAGCGGTCAAAGATGGAGATACTTATGAAGTTCTGTATGCTTATATGTCAACTTCAAAATTTGAAAGAGGTTTTATATTTGATTGGAATACTACTACGTTTTTTTGTTACATCGTCGGATTCAGGCGGAGCGATTTTAGCTTAGTCCTCGTGCAGATAGACGCATCCTTGCAGGAACATTCAGACCCATTTTATGTTGATATGGACAACGTAGGTAATGTATCTTATGACCCCAAGGTCCATCAATTATGTTTCGAGTATAAAAAATGCTCAGAAGATTTTGCGGAATTGCTGAATATTGGCGGGACAAGTTCTAAAACTTTATATGGACCCAAAAACATACACCAGCCAGACGAAATTGAAAAAATCCTCAATTTTGCAGAAGCGTTTCGTGCAAAACTGGAACAAAAAGGATATAAGCTGGATAAATGGAAAAGGTAACATCAGAAAGGAGCGATACCAAAATGCTGGAATTACGCAACATTCCACTTACCTATAAAGAAGGCGTGTACAGCGTTGTCGATTTTGGTCAGGACATTGAAGGAGACAACTCTGTCTCCTTTGACTATGATGCACAGTATCAAATGCTTGACTATGACATTCCTGTTGGAAAGGAACAGCGTAAAATGACGCTGTACAGCGTGCCAGAGGGGGAACTTATTCGGACGCTGCGTGCCGTTTATGGCAAGGATGGAACCCTTCAGAAGATTACGGCTGTGCTTAAAGGCCGCGAAACACTTTTGTACATCCGCTATGAAAGCGTGGAAGATGCTAAGGAGAAAATTCGGAGATTTGCTATCCGAAATGCAGATACCATAATCGAGCAGATCCAACAATGCAAAGATGTCGTAGCAAGACTTTTTATCGACTATTACTGTGACGGCGATAACATGGATTACCATGCGGTGATCGGTACTGCCGCTCAGATGGAGGCGGTGAGGCAGAAAGGTCATTACAAGGATTCCTGTGACTATTCCGGCAATTACTCGTCTGAAAACATTGAGGGTGACAACAGAATGCTAATCACAATGGTGCGTTGTGCCGAGGGCCATCCGTCAGAAAATTTCCAGTATGCGGTAGAAATCATGTCGAAGCATATCGAGAAATACGCTTTGGCAGCATTATGCAAGACTGAGGATTTTAAATTTATCTGCGCAGAATATGATTAAGAAATGAGTGTGAATGGCAGGGCAAAGAGTGATATTAAATTCAAGTTTGTGGGGAAGATGTAGGAAGCGGAAAATCGGAATTTAACTACCTCTTAATTAATCGTTTAATTTTGGGAAGTATGAAACTCCCTAACAAATATAAATTACACAGATATACAAATAGATTTCCAATATACGAATAAAGAGTAAAGCGTCCTTTCATAGCAACCTGTGCTGATAATGTCTTTGTATCAGACTGAAAGTAATCGGTCTGTGCCAACACACAGCCCTTAACATTTGAAACAATCGACATTCCGTTATTTGTATGTCTGATTATATTACTTCCATTTTCA
>CAJUBQ010000188.1 GCA_910584595.1 uncultured Eubacterium sp. | reverse complement strand
GAGCGATAAGCGAATTTTGGTACTATGGTAGAATCTTGCTCTTAAAAAGTGGCGGTTTCCTCTGTGTGGGCTTCCGTCAATACCTTTAGTGCCGCAAGCGGGGATTTTGCCAAAGCTGTGGCGGTATTTCTCCCTCTAATACCTACAACACCGCAAAAGGCAAAATTGACGGAGATTTGCGAAAATTTCCCCTTATTCCTTACAACACCACGCAAGCCGGAATAGGCGGAGATTTGCGGAAATTTCCCTTTGCCCGCCCTCCACGGAAAGCTTGCGAATTTGCCAAACGGGAGAGGGAACTTCTTTCTATCCCCCTTTGCACGGCATAATACTGGCGATTTTTCAAAATGCCAAAAATAGGCGCAAAAAAACAGGAAACCTTTTCTTGATTTCCTGTCTTGGTGTACCGTTCTATGTGGCGGCGTTTATTCAGTTTTGGGGTATGGCTGTTCATCAAAGCGGAACTGGAACAGGGCAGCGATAAGCCGCCGTTTTATATTGTCCTCGGTGTCCTTGTTGATGTGCCCATTTTCAAGGGCTGCAAACCGGATTCTCTTGCTGTAATGCTGTAAAACTTCTTCCACGGCTTCCGGTTCTCCATTGGTTGCTCTGACAATAGTCTCATAGGGAATAAGATTAGGATTCTTCATGCGAAAACACCTCCATTTTTTCCTGTAACATCTGTAAGGCACTATGTATGTGATACCACGCCGTACTTCGGCAACGTCCATACATTTCCCCGATTTCCTGTTGTGTGTAATGACCGAAAAAGTAAAGATAAATAATTTCCCTTTTTTTATCCGGCAAGGATAACAGCGCAGTGGCAAGCTCCCCGTTGCTGAGGATAACCGTCTGACCGCATATGGTGACGGGGTACTGCTCGTAGGGGTCTATGAAATATTTATCTGACGTACTGAACGGGTAAAACTTTTCTTCTGTAAGATACTCAAAAGATATTTCTCTTTTCTGCCGCCTGCTCCTGTCACGCCATGAGTTGATAGTTGCATAGCGTATAACAACTTTGCAAAAAGCGTTAAAAGTATACATGATGTGTTCTTTGTATGCTTCGGTGCAAGCTGAAAGCCTTGGGTTCTTATTTGTTGTATTTGTCTGCTCTTTATTCAAAATAGGTTCTCCTTATATTCAATAGAATTTTTCTCCGGGATAACGCACAAAAGGTTACGTTACTTTCTGAAACATATGCCGAACTTTATCTAAACGGCTGTTAGGACGGCGTGGCTGCAATACAGGCTCCCCGGAAGTTTCTTGATACCCTTTTAATTCTATAAGACAAACACTTTTCCCATTTGTATAAAAATTCAAATCATTCCTATATTCACCTATACAGCGGGCGGGGATTTCTCCCGTAAAAATAACTTCATCATTTTTAAGCAAGGTTGATTCAATCACTGCACAATACTTCGGTGCGTCATTGTAAGCCCGTGAAAGATATTCCTGCGGTGCAAAAAGGGTAAAGGAAAGGTATGGTTCCAACAGTTGTGTTCCTGCTTTTTTCAATGCCTGCTCCAACACGACAGGCGCAAGAAAACGAAAATCAGCGGGGGTGCTGACCGGGCTGTAATAAACTCCATAATCAAAACAAATTTGGCAGTCTGTCACTCCCCAGCCATATAAGCCCTGCTCCATTCCATAACGCACACCCTCCATGACGGCATTTTGAAAACTTTGGTTTAAATAGCCGAGAGATACCTCGCTTTTATATTGTGTTCCGCTTCCAACAGGAAGCGGTGTTACAGTCAAACCAATAGATGCCCAAAACGGATTCGGCGGCACTTCAATATGAATCGTGTAGCTCGCTTTTTTTTGCGGTCTTTCCAGATAAATAACCGAAGGCTCTTTCATAGCCACGCCCACATGATATTTTTCTTCTAATAGCGAACAAATAACTTCTAACTGTACTTTTCCCAAAAAAGATAACATAATCTCATGTGTAACAGTATCAATGTCAAAATGCAAAAGAGGGTCTGTATCAGCAATCTCTGCGAGGGCATTTAACAGGGCTTCCCTTTGCTCCGGCTTTTGCGGCTCTACCGTTGTCCGAAGTAATGGCATGGGATTATCAATCCGTGTTTTGTGAGGCAGGAGTTTTTCATTTCCCAGAATGTCGTTCAGTTTCAAAGTATCATCAGCTAAAATAACAATTTCTCCCGGACAGGCATGGTCAGCCGGGACGATTTCACCATTTGACGGAATACACATTTCTGTAATCTTTATTTTTTTCTTTTTTGACAGCAGCAGTGTATCCCGTAAATGGAGCGTCCCATGATACAGGCGTAAATAAGAAAGCCGTTTTTTCCGCTCTGTATACTCAACCTTAAAAACATATCCACATAATTCAGACTGAATATCGTCTGTTTCTGTAATGAAAGTTTCTGTAATCGCTTCAATCAGTTTTTCTGTTCCTAAATTGTCTTTTGCACTCCCATGATAAACAGGAAACAAAGAGCAGCATCTGGTTCTTTTGCACTTTTCATATTGTAATTCCTGTATATCCAAAGAATCCTCTGCAACATATCGTTCTAATAGTTCATCGCTTCCGGAAATAATCATATCCCATTTGTCCAAATCAGAAATATCGGTCATGGTTATCTTTGGCGACAGGGAAACCTCCTGCATGACAATCATATCACTGGTAAGTTTATCTTTAATGCTTTGGTAAACACGCCGCAGGTCGATCCCATTTTGGTCTATCTTATTTATAAAGATAATTGTCGGAATGTCCATTTTCTGAAGCGCATGGAATAATATACGGGTTTGTGCCTGTACGCCGTCTTTTGCCGAAATGACTAAAACAGCTCCGTCAAGGACAGATAAAGAGCGGTATGCTTCGGTTAAAAAATCCATATGACCGGGAGTGTCCACGATATTGATTTTATAATCATTCCAGCAAAAAGAAGTAACCGCTGTCTGAATGGTAATTCCGCGCTGCCGTTCCAAAATCATAGTGTCTGTTCTTGTAGTTCCTTTATCCACGTTTCCTTGTTCCGCAATCGCTCCACTGGTGTATAGCAGGCTTTCCGTCAATGTTGTTTTTCCTGCGTCTACATGGGCAAGAATGCCAATATTGATTATTTTCATGTGATTGTCCTCCTTTTACAGCCCCAAAGGGCATAAAAATCCCCAGCAGTAAAATACTTTTACCACTGGGGATTATAATTTGCGGACATACACATATACAGCATACACCTGTTTGTGAGTGCTGTTTTTGGGGATATGTCAAAATTGATAAGGCAAAAGTATTCTTAAATTGGGTACAAAAAACTAAGCCCCTCGCAAGGGACGGTTACGATTCTTTGTTCCCACTATTTGGTTATAGTTATTTAAGAATACCTTGCCGCATATTTTTTACTCCTTTTCTGGAATGAAGCTATTATAGCACATCAGCGTGAGGAAAGAAAGTACCCAAAAAAGAAAAATACGAAATCATGTAATGTTTGTAAGGTATGAAAAGGAAAATTCCGCAGTCGTCGGCATTGTGGGAATGTGTATAACTGGCTGTCTTATGGAGTTGTGGGTAACTCTGTTTGCAGGACGTGGGAAAGCTGCACTTTAGCTTTTCCATGTGCTGTGAACAGAGTTATCCATGACGGAATAGCCTGTTATGCACATTTCCATAATGCTTGTCTTT
>CAJUBQ010000187.1 GCA_910584595.1 uncultured Eubacterium sp. | reverse complement strand
TTCCATAAGACAGCCAGTTATACACATTACCAGCAATGCCGACTACTACGGAATCCCCCTCATTCCTACCTAGAAGATATTAAAACTTGATTTGAGATAAAAAAGATATGCTATAATTCTTCTGCAAAACAAAAAATTTTATTTTTTTTACAACCAAAATGACAAAATCCGTACTTAGTATAGTGGAGGCTGTTTATCTACAAAATAACAAGGAGGTGAAAACATACTATGGATGACGAGACGATTGTAAGTCTTTACTGGGCAAGAGATGAAAGTGCGATTGCAGAAACATCTTCAAAATATGGCGGGCTTTGTAATCATATCGCAAATAACATTCTCTCAAACTACCAAGACAGGGAAGAATGTCTCAACGATACTTACCTTGCAGTCTGGAACGCAATCCCGGATAAGCACCCAAACAGATTTTCCGTATTTTTGAGCAGGATTGTCAGAAATCTGGCTTTGAAGAAATATGAATATATTTCTGCTGCTAAAAGAAATCCGGCTGTTGTTACCTCATTAGAGGAATTAGGTGACTGCGTATCCGGGACAGACAGCATAGAGTCGGAAATCGAAAAAAAGCATATCGAAAGTACGATTGATAAGTTCCTCTGGCGGTTAGAGGAAGAAAAACGGACTGTATTTATACGGCGGTACTGGTATTTTGATTCAATCGAAACGATCTGTAAATATACAGGCTTCAGCCAGAGCAAGGTAAAATCCATGCTTTACGAAATGCGCCGCAAGTTAAAAAAATATTTAGAAAGTGAGGGTATCAAAGTATGAACAAAAAACAGCTTTCCGAACATATTGGGAACATTGATGACCGGCTTGTTGAACAGGCAGAGAATATCCCAAATTACAGACAACTGCATCACCGTCAGACAATAAGACGCTTCCTTACTGCCGCCGCAGCTTTTGTGCTTATGGCTTGCAGCTTTAGTGCAGGCGCGTTTGCCTTTGCCCGTGAAACAGTGGTTGAAGTGCCAGTAGAACAGGAAATGATAAAGTTGGAAGAAATCAATCTTACACTGATCCTGCCCGATGATTGGAAAGGAAAATATTCTGTAGAAGCTAGTGGTCAGAATTATATTGTTTATCACACACAGGTCAGAGAAGATGTCAGTGCGGGGATAGACGCATTTGACGGCGGTGTCCTGTTTTATATCGTCTGCTATGAGGAATCCATGACACCGGAACAATTCATAGAAAAGGGATATGATTTTGTCCAGTACCGTTATCTGTTTTCTACCAGCGATAAAACTTACATTCTCTGCTATCCGAGTGACGTACAGTGGAATCCCGAAAATTCAGAACAGGAAACGGAATATCTGGGAATGGAGGGAGAAATAAAAGATATTAAGTTTGTGGTTGACAATATCCTTGCGGACTGAAAATGTTTTGAATCTTGAAACAGGCATGGTGGGAATGCTGAACGTAAGGTATTTTTGTTCATAACCATATAGCTTTAACAAAAAAGTAAGTTTTAGTATCACAATTACATGGAGGTTAAAAATGGGAAACACAAAACAGAAACTATGGAAAAATATTTTGGTAATTGGCATTTTATCCGCAATATTACTTTCCGGGTGCGGCAAAGAAAATGTGCCAAAGGAAGAACCACTTATGGGCAGCGGCAGTGAAAGTACAGTGGCAGAAAAAGACAGTGTGCCGGAAGAAAATAATGCAGAAGCCGAAAAGCCGACAGAAGATACTGCACCCAGTGAAAAGGTTATGGAGCAGGCTATAAGCGAATGGAAAGAAATGTACGCTTCGTTTTATGAGTATAAGGATTGCTCCGCAGTTCTTGTGGAACGCAAAGAAAATGACGGAACGGTGGACGAGATATTCACACTGGATATTACATATATGTCCGGGCAGCCGGAAAGTGATGAGCCGGAGCATTTCATTGCGGATATGAAAGCAAGCTATCCAGCGGATAATCCAGAGGATATTACTTTATGGATGGATAACAGCGGCGGAGCAATGACTGATTTCACGCTGTTTAAAGAGTGTGGTCCCGGTTGACAGGTAATATCCCACTGATATTTCCAAAGATACCTTATGTTCAGCATTCCCATCATATTTGAATGTTTAATCGGTATATATAAAAACTGCCAGTTGTGTCTGCTAAGGAAGCCGTAACATTGCTTTTGCATTGGCAAACTGGAAATATAATATTCAAAATTTGTAATGGGTAACATTATGGAACATGATTTGCAGAAGAAACAGGAATTGGAATTATGGAATATGGTTTCAAGCGGAAAACCAAGGCAGGGGGCAAAAACTCCGAGCAGAACACCGCAAAGAATGAAACAGGAAGTACCGAACCGAAATTACCAAACCATTTCCCGTTCAAAAAAAACAGCACAGGCAGTTAGACGAAAAAAAGCACGAAAGCGCCGGATACGCTTTTATAGGTTAATGGCAATCATAAGGATAATATTATGCCTTATAGGAGCGCATACAGTAGCAGACACCATATACGGATGGGTGCATAAACCGCCGGAAAAGGAAGAAGCAGTTGTCCAAGTAGTGTCTCTCCCGGCGCAAAATGATGAAATAGCTTTTGAAGAACACGATATTACGCTCATGGCAGTCGGTGATAATTTATTACATATGGGGATTGTAAATGCCGGGAAGCAGTCTGACGGAAGCCGGAATTATGACTTTTTATTTGACGGAATAGGCGCATTTCTGGAAAAAGCAGATATAAAGATAATCAATCAAGAAACAATATTTGGAGGTAATGAGCTTGATTTTCATGGTTATCCCAAATTTAACTCCCCAACAGAAGCGGGGGATGCCATAGCCGGGGCAGGATTTAATGTTGTCCTTCAAGCCACAAACCATACGGCAGACCAAGGAATGAGCGGAATGGAAAACTGCATTGATTTTTGGAAAACACACCCTGAAGTGCTTGTTACGGGTATTCACGAGCCATTGACAGAAGAAACATATAAAAACCGCATTCCATTATTAAAAGTTGGTGATGATACGTTTGCAATTCTAAATTATACATATGGGGCAAACGGAGAAAGCATATCATCTTCCATAAAAGACAGAATGAATATGCTATGTGATGTAGATGAATCAAATGGCAGGATTGATTTTGAAACCCTTAACAAGCAAGTGCTGCTTGATATTTCCGAAGCAAAAACATTGGCGGATATTGTGATTGTATGCCCGCATTGGGGAACAGAGTATGTGGCAACCCCTTCAAGCACCCAAGAAAAGTTTGCAATGCAAATGACAGAAGCGGGAGCAGATATTATTATTGGCACACACCCCCATGTTGTGCAGCCTGTAAAGTGGATTGAAGCCACAAACGGAAATCGGGCATTATGCTATTATTCGCTCGGAAACTATGTGTCAACACAGAAAAATGGACAGAGTATGCTTGAAGGAATGGCATGGATAACATTCCATGTAACAAAAGACGGTATATCTGTTTCGGAAGATCAGACAGGCATTATCCCTTTGGTATGTCATTACACAAGTAATCCTACACGCTTTAAACAGGTATATTTGCTTGAAAATTATACAGAAGAACTTGCGTCCTCACATGGAATTATATCTTATGGCGGAATATCATTTCATTTGGACGACTGCTTAAAATGGAGTGACGAAATATTAGGCGACTGGGTACTTTCTGCTGATGAAGTCCTTAGCCCATAGTCTATGATAATGAGCAGTATAAAATTGCAACTATAAACCAAGCA
>CAJUBQ010000186.1 GCA_910584595.1 uncultured Eubacterium sp. | reverse complement strand
TATCGCTGCCCCAAAAGCCTTGAAGTCGTATTTCGGTACTGGTCTTTTTGCCATAATTATTCACCCTATTACATTTTACTGTTCACCTTTCTTCTTGGATATGTCTACACTGTTCTATCAGTTAGCCAAAATAATTCCCACTGACGCTATACCGTCTTTCGGCAAGGTGAAAATTGGGTGAAATTTGAATTGAGCTTCTTGACATACTAGATACAAATGAATATAATATAAAGTACGTTATATAAAACAATTTATTTTATTGTGGAGGTGTGTTATGCCACGCAGCGTTCAAATTACAAAAGAAAAAATTCTTACGGCAGCGTTAGACGTTCTAATCCGTGAGGGATATTCCGCAGTGAGCATAAAAAGCATTGCGAGAGAATTAAACTGCTCTACACAACCGATTGCTTGGCAATTTGGCAATATGGATAACATGAGGGAAGCTCTGACAATGGAAGCTGTTACCTACGCAAATAAAAAAATGATGCCTACTTCAACGGACTGTATAGAGGCGTTTTGGCAGATTGGCTATGGATATATCAATTTAGCATTTGACACACCTAACCTATTCCGTTTTGTATATATGGGTGAAAGCAAAAACTATTGCAGAGGTGGATTTAATTCTATCTTAACAGACAAGGGAAATGCTGTTTTGATAGATAAATTGTATCCGTATCTTAATATTAGCAGAGAACAGGCGGAAATGCTGTTTCAAAGAATGATTGTATATACGCATGGAATGGTATCTTTGGTTGTAGCTGGTGTATTGAATTGCACCAAAGAGCAGGTGTATTCAATAGTGAAAGATTTTGGTTCGGATTTGCTTTCTCTTACGGACACAGCTTTAGATATAGGGACTGTTATGTCAAATATAACCGAGGTATAGATTTTTATGAAAAGAATTTCTCTTAAAAAGGTAAAAAAGAAAATGCTAATGTTACTTTTCATATTATGTGCAATAGTTTTGCTGATTTTCTTAACAGTTGCATTTTTTCGTATTCATAACTCATTGGAATCGAAAATAGATACAGATTTAGGATTACAAGAAAATACTTATGTCACAATAGGCGGGATAGAACAATATCTGCAAATCCGTGGTGAAGATAGGAACAATCCTATCATCCTATGGCTTCATGGCGGTCCCGGCTTTCCACTCTCATATTTAACTTACTATTACCAGACTGCTTTGGAAAAAGATTATACGATTGTCTGCTGGGAACAAAGAGGTTGTGGACGGACATTTTACAGGAACAAAAGCGACAACAATCTAACTATCGAACAATTACTTGCAGATACAGATGAAGTAATTGACTATTTGCGGGAGCGTTTTAGTAAAGACAAAATCATTATTATTGGGCAATCGTGGGGAACGGTACTCGGAATGGATTATATCAATCTCCATTCGGAAAAAGTAGCTGCATATATCGGTGTAGGTCAAGTAACTAATTTTTCACAGGGGAAAATTTATGCGGCGGAGAATGCAGCCCAAATAGCGGCAGAAAATGGCAACAAGGAAGATACTGAATTTTTGGAACAGTGCATTGAACGATTATCTAAAACAGAAGGCATTGCAAAGTTAGATATAAAATCTCTTGAAGAAATGATTATAACGTCTACTAAATACTTGAAATGCGATGGAGAAATGTCGGGGATAAAACGAATATTTGCTGCAGTTACATCGCCGGAAATGCTATGGAATGATGCGAAATGGTTTTTATTTGCAAGTGATACACAGAATATAATCACTTCCCAAAACAGCCTTGTGGACTATATGTATTTTCAGTTTGATGTTATGAAGTTGAGCAAAGAATATGATATTCCGATTTGCTTTATACAAGGTGACAGCGATCCTATTACTCCAACAAGTTTGGTAATTGATTACTATGAGATTATTATGTCTGATAAAAAAGAAATGATTGTTATTAACAATGCAGGACATACTCCGTTCTTGGATAATCCAGAGCAATTTTGTGAAGCAGTTAAAACTTTTTTATCCGAGTGCGAAAACGAATAATACAGGGGAAAATTGCAGAGGTGATGATTATGGTTGAATGGGTACACTGCCCTGTCTGCGGAAATAAAACAAGGTTGCAGATACGGGCAGATACAGAGTTGAAAAACTTTCCTCTCTACTGCCCGAAGTGCAAACGGGAAAGTTTGATTGACGCAAAAGATTTACAAGTAACGGTTATTAAAAGGCTTGAAGCAAAAACGCAGAGCTGATTAACTTAGCGACAAATCGGGATTTGAATATTTAAAACAAACGGAGGTAGAGTATGTGGTTTTGGTGGTTTATGTTTTGTTGTGATATATTAATTCCTGTTACTATGATTGCATGCGGGTGGATGATGTGGAAACACTGTCCTAAAAATATAAATGGTTTAATGGGATATCGTACATCTCGTTCTATGAAAAACATGGATACGTGGAAATTTGCACATGAACATTGTGGAGAATTATGGTGGAAAATTGGTTGGATTATTTTGATACCATCTATAATTGTTCATATTCCGTTTTATAAAACAGATGAAAATACGATTGGAGTAGTAGGTGGGATTTTAGCAACAATGCAAGTTATTATTTTGATAGCTTCAATATTTCCAACCGAAAGAGCGTTAAAAAGAAATTTTACAGATGATGGGATTAGGCGATAAATCGGGACTTAGTGAGGTGCCTATGAACAAGTTTTTGAATGATATAAGGAGTGCAGAAAATTCTATATCTGGTAATCAAAAAATTATAAATACCATATGGTTCTTGCATTTTTACTTGATATGATCATTCCATTCCATTTTGGATAAACAACTTCCAGTTTGTAGGAAAGAACAAATATATCATCATAGAGCCAGACGCACAGACGCAGAGCCGACAGACTTGTGAGAAATCACAGTTTGTCGGCTCTCTTTATGTCTAAAAATATGAAGCCGTTTCTATAAACTCTTTACCCTGTCTATCAGCGGCGGCTTTGAATAAATCAAGGCTGCCGTTTCTTTCTATCCTCTGAAAAGGAATGACGCCACAAACGCCAACAGATACGGCGGCTAAAGGAGGTAGCCGCCATGAAGCACATACCGTATCGACAAAATCCGACGGTCATTGACATATCAAAAAAAGCCCGTCCACCGCCGGGGGAAATTCTACCCATGAATATGAACTGTCTAATCAACTGAATACTGCTTACAATTCCTCTGCGCCCGTCTGCAACTTTGTAGACGGGCGTTTTGTGTTCCCCCGGCAAAATTTTTTCAAAAAGTTTGCAAAATCACCGCCTATTCGGGGGTGCGCGGTTTTGAGGGTTTATGAAAGGGGACATCAGAAAAAATCACCCGCTTTCGCGGCTGCGAAAGGAGGTGAGAACATGAATGAACCGAACCGTACCCAATGGCAAATCCGTTGTGCTTTTAATGGCTTTTGCAAACAGGCATTGAAGCGCGAAGCAATGAACGCCCACAGGGACACAAAGCGGCAGCAGTCACGGGAAGTCACTTTTTCCGACCTGTCACCACTGGAAGAAAGCCAGCTTATTACCTACGATAAATATTTTGCAGATGATGAAGCTGAACAGTCTTTCATTATTGCGGGAAAAGAGATAACCGCAAAGCTGCTTGCCGAAGCCCTGCGGAGCTTGCCGGAAGAAAAGCGCGAAACTATCCTGCTGTATTATTTCTTTGATATGAGCGAAACCGAGATTTCAAGGCTCTGCAACATTCCGAGGACAACAGTGAAGTATCGCCGCAACAGCTCTTTTGAGCTACTAAAACGCTATTTGGAGGAACGCGCCTATGACTGCACAGACTGGTAACAATGAAAATGCTGAACGCGGCTTGTTACCCTACCCGGTAATCATAGCCGCAA
>CAJUBQ010000185.1 GCA_910584595.1 uncultured Eubacterium sp. | reverse complement strand
TGAAAGATATATGTAATTAAAACTGACAGCCCCATAATTTAATCGTCAGTGCTGTAGACGGTGGGTCAAGGTAGCCAAAAGTAGTGGTTTATGTTATACTTGGGTTATTGGAACATGGAAATCTAAAAACAGACATAAATATCTGCTGCAGTATCACATATGGAAAAGGTATCCGAATGATTTGCGAAAACACTTTGGAAGGAACGCACTTTCTGGACAGACGGACATTTTGCGTGCAGTGTTGGGCGCTGTGTGCCAGTGGCACACGTTAAGCGCCGACCGGAGCAGAGCGGAGACTGTTTCAGAAGAAATGCTGAGAAAATACATAGAAAACCAAGGATAGAAAGGCGGTGGCGGAAAATGTTAAAAGCATATAAATACAGAATATATCCAAACGAAGAACAGAAATTACAGATTGCAAAAACATTCGGCTGCTGTCGTTTCGTTTATAATCAGACTTTGGCATACCGCAAGGAAGCTTATGAGAATGAAAAGAAGTCCGTCAGTAAAACAGACTGTAACAACTACTGCAACAGGGAATTAAAGAAAGAATATGAATGGCTGAAGGAAGTGGATAAGTTTGCCCTTACAAATGCGATTTATAACATGGATGCGGCATACCAGAAATTTTTCAGGGAACATGCTGCGTTTTTGGATATTTTATATAGAACACCATTTTACAACTTTTTTGAAGAATAAAATAACGTACAAGGCACTTTCTGGTGTATCATAAGTTTGCGAACAAATCTACACGAAAGAGAGTGACCTTGTACGTCAAACTTATGATACAACGAAAACAATCTAATTGGTAGACTGTACCGTCATTTTCATATTTATTTTAAAATTTTTTTCGCACCGACTATTGAAACCCTGTTTTTACTTGTGTTATCCATTCAGGCTATGGAATCGGAGATGCTATCCGTTCCCTGTACAGGCATTTTTTATCCGGGATTACAAAGAAATCCCTGAATGCATTTTACTATGCATGTTCCTACGCAAAGGCTGATTATTCCAGGTTTATGAACGTCACGGCGGGCCTGTCTCTGAAGCTTATACCGGAAAATTTACAGTCACAGCCTGTTTTTCTTTGCATTGATGACAATTGGTATCTTTTGAGAAAATTGTATCAGGCAGCGCTTTTTGGGAAAAGGTTGGATTTACTGTAAGGGATGACTTCGATTACAGAAATAAAAATATACGTCAACTTAAAAGGATTGATTTAATACGGAGGCTATATATGGAAGTAACATTATTAAGGGCAGACATTGACAACGCAAAGGAGCTACACGCTATGCAGGTTGAAGCTTTTAAAGAATTATTGGAGAAATATCAGGATTTTGACACCAGTCCTGCAAATGAAAACATGGAAAAAATAGAAGCACGCTTGAAACAGGATTTTACATTTTACTATTTTATCTGTATCGGGCAGCAAAAAGCAGGAGCGATCCGTATTATTGACAAAAAGGAAAACGAAAAAAACAAAAGAATTTCGCCAATATTTGTACTGCCGGAATTTCAGGGGAAAGGGATTGCACAGAAAGCAATTCGGCTGTGCGAAGAAATGCATGGAAATGAAAATTGGGAGTTGGACACAATTTTGCAGGAGTCTAAAAACTGTCATTTGTATGAAAAAATGGGGTATCGCCAGACAGGCAAAACAAAGGTCATTAACGAAAGACTTACATTAACATTTTATGAAAAGAAGGAGGCGGACAGAACATGAATGTAATCATACTTGGTTCCGGAGGCTGTGTCAGCACGCCAGAGGGCATGTTGTAGCCTGCCGCGTATGTACAGAAGCGCGGCAAAAAAGATTTTCTTATGCAAGAACGGGGTGTCGTCAGTTTGTTGAAGATGTGAATCTATTGATACGCCAGAGGATATCAATGTGTCTTATCAGAATTCCGGTTGCAAAGCCGGAAAGACAAAATTTGTTAAGGAGAAAAACAGATGAGTGAAAAAACAGTATTTAGCCGGGGTTCTTTTTTTCATGGAACAAGAGCGGATTTAAAAATGGGTGATTTGATAGTTACGGGAAAGAAAAAGAATTATAATGATGATAGAAAATCTGAATATGTTTACTTTGCAGGAACTTTGGATGCGGCAATTTGGGGAGCGGAGCTGGCAGAGGGGGAAGGTAAGGAACGGATATATGTTGTTGAGCCGACAGGTGATTTTGAAGATGACCCAAATGTTACAGACAAGAAATTCCCAGGAAATCCAACAAAATCGTATAGGTCGAGACGCCCTCTGAAGATAGTGGCTGAGGTCATTAAATGGGAGGGGCATTCTCCTGAAATATTGAATAATATGCTGGAAAATCTTAAAAAATTGTCTGAACAGGGGATAAAAGCAATTGACTGATTTTGAAAGAGGAACAAAAACGATAATTACGCTACATTCCGTTTCTTCTGTAGGTTGATTCTGTAGGGAAAAGCGTCTCTTCGGGGCGCTTTTCTTTTGTGCATTTTTAGGAGGTGTGCAGAAGGGATTGAGAGGATGAGGGTGTTTAGGGAAGGGCGGATTGAGATGGTTTGGAAGAGCGGGGATATGTTTGGCGGAGGAGATTCGTAAAGGGGATATTTTGTGGCAAGCAGTGGAAATGTAACGGATGAAATTATCTGGGAGTATATCTGAAATTGGGATTTGCAGGAGAAAGCAAACTAAGATTTCTCATGGGAAACTGCCACTCAAAATGCCTTTGACTTTACCCTTACGGTAAAGTGTATACTATGAGAAAGAAAAGTGAGGTGATTATTAGTGCTGTCTATTGGTGAGTTTTCAAAAATATGCAAAGTGTCTACCAAAACGCTCAGATACTACGCAGAAATAGGACTTATTCTGCCAAGTGAAATCAACCCGGAAAATGGATATAGATACTATGCTATTGAGCAGTTGGAAATTATGCTGCTCATTATTCGCTTAAAATCATACAATTTCTCTTTGGAGGAAATAAAGCAGACGATAAAATCGGGAGAATGGAACGAGGAAAAATTGTATGCTGCATTAACCAAAAAGCGGGAAGAAATGAAAAAGCAATTACATGAACAGGAAAATAGTCTGTATCAACTGGAATGCGACATACTGAATCTAAAAAACGGGAAGCCCATCATGTCATATTTAGATAATATTGATGTAGAACTTGTGGAAATCCCCATGATGTATCTGCTTTTTGTCCGAAAAATGGTTCAAGCGGATAATTTTTCGGATGAATACAGCGTTTGTTTTGGAAAGCTGTTAGGCAGGATAAGAAAAGAAAATTTAACTATAGCCAATCCTCCAATGGTCTTATTCCACAGCAATGAATTTAGCACGTTTGGTTTAGATACGGAATTTGCTATCCCTGTCAGGGAATATGTAACCGGAACAAGAGATTTTAAGGCGGGGTTATGTCTGAAAACGGTTGTAAAGGGAAGTTATTCGATGTTATCTTCTGTTTATGCAAAGCAGACAAAATGGGCAGAGCAGAATGGGTACGAGTGTACCGGTGCATTATTTGAAGTGTATGTAACAGACCCCTCTCAGGTTACGGACGAAGATGAACTGATTACAGAAGTCTATTATCCAATCAGAAAGATATGAAACGGAGGTCATTCAAATAGCATGGAACAGAAACAAATAGCGTCCTTAGAATATAAAATAGAAAAAGAATATGGCAATATAGCCGGAATCATTGTACTTAAAGATGATAATGTTGTTTACAAAAAATATTTTAATCAGTGTTCGGAAAACGACCCCATCCATATTTTTTCAGTGACAAAAAGCATTGTTTCTATGTTATTCGGAATTGCCTTAGACAAAGGTTGTATCAAAAACCTTGATGAAAAAGTAATTGGTTTCTTTCCGAATTATCAAATCAAAAAAAGGGAAAAAACAATACAGCATATTACAATCCGGAATCTGCTTACAATGACTGCCCCCTATAAGTATAGATTTAACCCTTATCCAAAATATTTTTCCAGTGAGGATTGGGTAATGTCCTCTCTTGACTTTTT
>CAJUBQ010000184.1 GCA_910584595.1 uncultured Eubacterium sp. | reverse complement strand
GTATTCTGCCCGATACACAGGCGGCGAGGCCGAAGCGGCGCCTTTAGCTGCTGGCAGCAGCCAGGGCGAACTAGGCGGCGCGACCGTCCGGTTCCATAGTCTGGAAGCAGAATGCCTAGAACTTCTTACATTCTGGAAAAGTCACAAACAGACAGGCCAATGCCTCCCATCCAGCGTCTGCATAGCCAATACGCAACACTTTTTTATGTAAATTGTTGTATTTTCTCTTAAGTTCGCGCCTATGGGGCAGCTCCCCACCATCCGGCGTCCGGGAGGCCCAAAAGCACACTTTGTCTAAACTGTTGCTTTGTTACTTATCCACCCCTGTGAATAGTAACATTCCTCCAAATCATTATTTTTACTGACTGATCGCATTGGGATAAATACGCTCCATTCTCGCATCATCAAAATGGGTATCCATCGCCTGCTCCCACTTTGTTTCCGCCTGTTTTCCGTCCGCGCGTGTATCATACCGCACAAGCGCCAGCGCCGAAACCCAAAGATTGATCGCTAAAAACAAGACTGCCATTCCGGTAAGCGCCCATCCTGTCTTTTTTAACAGCGCTTCTATCAAACGTGCCATATGCGGATACAAAGTCTTAATCCATACAACTGCTGCAATCCCCCAAAAGAAGCAATACAGCAAATTAATCCTTCCTCCCAGATTAAACGGGATATCAGTATAATCCCAAAAAACTTTTCCAAAACACAATTCTGTAAAAACGCTGCAAATATATTCATACGCACCGCCCAAAAACACTCCCGTCCAGAAAATAGAATGATCCTGCTTATCCCGATCTTTATAAAGCAAAGCCGTTGCAAGCGCAATTGCAAGTCCCCAGACTACGCTAAAAGGTCCCCATACAAGACTGCTCCTGCTCATCCACACTCCGGCAGTTATCCTGCAAAAAACCGTCTCTACGAGATCTCCCAGAAAAGCGCCAATTAAAAACAGCCAAAACAACTGTACCAAACTGCATTTTTCCTCATCTGACGCATCCTCCTTTGCTTGCAGCATCGATGGATAAGATCTGACAAATCGTTTATCTATATTGCCGGAAAGCCTGGCTGTAAGCTCATATGTCCATTTCTGCAGTCTGCGGTTCCACCCAAACAGACGAGGCAGTTTTTCTTCCATATGATACACAGACAACACCGTTCCGGCCAAATCTATCCATCCGAAAAACAAGAGACACCATACAGCCATTTTTGCAACAGTGTCCGGCAAAAGCTCATACAGCCCCAGTACCAGTCCATTTCCATACCGTACTGCAAAAAAACCAAGCAGCCCCCAAAGAATAGAATACTGCAGACAAATATATCCATCAAAGTTCCATTTTTTACCGGAATAATCCCACCATTTTTTTTGCTTCATTCGTGCCAGCAGTTTTCCTCCATACCACTCTACCGCTGTTGCTATCACAGTACACCCTACAAACAGAAAAAACGTGTCTGTCCTTAATTCCTGTAAAAAAACCGTCAGAAGCACTCCGGTAAACCCATAAATAAAACAAAACGGTCCCGAAACAAATCCGCGGTTCTTAAAATCTTTCTCCTTAAACGTAGCTACTGCTGTTTCCGCCATCCACGCCAAAAATGAATAAACAAAAAAGATGACTGCCAGTTCATAAAATGTATCATTCATTGAATATTTTTTCCTTTCGTTAAGACACTTGAAATCAAAAGGCTGAACAATTATAATAACTGTTCAGCCTTATCTCTCACAACTCTATATCTAATACGGTCTTATCCAAGTAGTCTGACTATTAATCCACCAAATCTAAAAGTTTTCCTGCCTCATCCGCCATATGCTCAGACACCGCCTTGCTGTTTTGAGAAATCTGGACATTTTTCTCTACTACATTCGCAATGACATCCAATCCCTCTGCCACTTGTTTCACGGTATCTACATTCTGCGTCACCATTTTTGATATTTCTTTGACACTGCTGCTGGCTTCTTCAATTTCTGCCACAACAGCAGCAAATTCTTCTGCTGTTTTTTGTGTAATCAGCCTTCCTTCTTCCACCGCCTGAATCGAATTCGTAATCAACTCTCCTGTCTGCTTTGCCGCCTGTGCGCTTCTGGCTGCAAGATCGCCAACCTGTGTCGCTACTACGGCAAATCCTTTGCCCGCTTCACCGACTCTTGCCGCCTCAATCGAAGCATTCAAAGACAGCATATTGGTCTGCTGCGCAATAGAATTGATTTCACCGATTATTTTTTCAATTTCTGCAGACATATCACTGATCTTTTCAATTGCACCTTCCAATGTCTGCATCTGCTGCCCTGTGATCTCGATCTTTTGTGCCGCCGCTAAAGCTGCTCCCGCTGCTTTCTTGGATACATCCGCACTCTCATTCAGCTCATGCACAAGCTGGTCCATAACCTGTTCCAGATTTTTTACTGCCTGTTCCTGTTCGCTTGTACCGCTGTGAATCGCATCTGCTGTCGATAATGTCTCCTGTGATACGCCATCCAGATTCGAACAAACTTCCTTAATATTTTCAATCAGGCTCAGATTGTTCGCCATATCTTCTTTCTGACGGACAATCAGATCTTCGTTTTCCTTCATGTTTTTACAAATCGCTTCTACCATTTTATTCACACTGCTGCTTAACATGGAAAACTCAGGCGTACCCTGCTCATTCACGACAATTTCAAAATTTCCTTCCGATATTTTCTTTACCGAAGTCGTAATGTTCTGCATTCCACTGATAATTTTTTTATCCAGCAACTTGTTAATAATAAACAACAATACGGAAAATATAACAAAAATACTCAGCGCCATCATAATTGTCTGACTGATCTGATCGCTATAATACTCACCGTTAGGCATAAACGTGCCTATATACATCCCCTCGTACTCCTGTGAGACGTATTTCCCCTTCGTCCCGTTAAATCTGGCAGACCCTTTTCCAGCTTCCAGCGGGATTCCGGCTTCCTGTGCTGAAGTTCCAATCAGCTTTTCATCAGGATGCGCCAAAATATTGCCTGTAGAACTGTCTATCGCATACACAAATCCTTTGTTTCCAAAATCAATCCCTGCCAACACAACATCAATCTGCGTACCATTCAACATATTTTCCAGCACTTGCGGATGGATGCCAACCTGTACAAGTCCGGGAGCATCTTTTCTGGCTACCCCGATATACTGCATAACGATTCCTGCCGCAGCATTTACCGTCGGCTCCTGCACAATCTCTATCGACGGATCATTTGCAATCGGCATAAATGCAGCGGACTGCTCACCGCTGTTCATATCAAATCCTATGTAATCCTTGATCGTACTATGTGTAATAATCCCTTTTTGATCGATCACATGCAGCTCCGTCACCATAAGCCGTTCTTTGACTTCTTCTAACTTATCCGCACTTTCCAAAATACTGCTATCTACAGCGAGCAGATCTGCAAAAGCTCTTGATTTTGCAAGATTATTTTCACCTAGCGACTGCTTTAGCTGTGCAATATTTTCATCGTTTTTCGCCAGGGTCTCTTTTACAGCTTCCAGCCTCTCATAGCTGCTCTGCGTATGCGTCTGTTCCATCACAACCATCTGAAGCAATGCAACGACTGCGATGTTGATAATAAGCGCTGCCATCATACATATACAGAGACTTCTCGTAAATATTTTTTTCATCGTACGCTTCCCTCAATTTTCTTATAATGTGTGTAATTAATTAGGTCTTACGCAATTATAACATTTCATTCTCCCAGATTCAATGATAATCTGGATAATTTATACATTTACTTTGTTTCTTTTCATACACAATATTTTTCAATCAGACAGTGATGCCTTTTACTTTTCTTATCATAGCTGATACCCACGAGCAATATGTCTCCGGTATAATTTTTTAATGCATCAACATATCCCCTCTCTTTGATCCGACAGATTGCTGACTGCGCAGACTTATCCCATTTCAATTCAATAAGCAAGGCAGGTTTTTTTATTTCCCGTCTTTAGGATTTAACACCATAAATTTTAGAGTTATATACATAGTTTTATT
>CAJUBQ010000183.1 GCA_910584595.1 uncultured Eubacterium sp. | reverse complement strand
AGCTTTCCAGAATGTCGGGAGTGCCGGAGAGGACAATCATGGATATTCTGGCGGGTATCAGGGAGCCGGAACTTGGCGTGGTGTGCAGGATTGCGGACGAGCTTGGTATCTGCGTCCATGAGCTTCGTGCCGATGAGGAACAGTATGCCATATCCGTACAGAAGGATACCCTTGCAAAGCTGATCGTGGTCAGTGAGATAAACGGTGTGGAGCTGGAGGAACTGATACATACCATTCTGGAAAAGGGCATTGAGGAACATGGTTTTATGTATAATATAAATTAAAAAAATTTTGGAGCTGCAAGGGAAGGGCATTTTCCTTGCAGCTATTTTATAGAGTAATGGAAAAAAATGAAAATTATGCTATAATATTATATAATGTGGGTGTTGAAAGTCCAAGTTTTCAAACTGGCGCATCGCATTTTGTGTTTTTTAAACCAAGTATGTGTTGTATATGGTATGGTGTAAAGTAAAAAATTACTTTTAATACTCATATCGTTATGTCTAGTGAGATTATTTACTACTTAAGGATAAAGGGGGATAATGGTATGACAAATTCAATTAAGCTACTAGAAGAAAGTATAGCAGAAAAAATTAAAAATTATCAAAAGCATTTGAATTATTGGGAGTTTGACGATAAGCATGTAGATATTTGGATAAAACAGTTTCCAGAGGAAGAGAGGGAGATTGTTTTAACAGAAACTGATAGTTTGTTATCTCATAATTATATAAAGAAAAGTAAAATCAAAGAATTTTTTGAAGAAATATGGGATACGAAGGAAATTATGGGAAAAAATCCTATAATGTCATTAAATCAAATACAGTTTTTGGATATTCAGATTAAGGGGCATAGTCAAAAAAGATTGGTCAATTTACTTGAAGGGTATTATTTGAAGTCAAAGGGCGTTACAATTAATAGATGCAATCATATGAATGTTAAAAAGTATATTTATTTGGATGATTGTATGTATACTGGTCTTACGCTTATCAAGGATATTAGTAATTGGATTGACAATATGAGTCCGAATTGTGATACGCAACTAGATGTTATTTTTCTTGGAGAATATAATGGCAATTATGGTTATGTTGAAGGGTTTCTTATTAAAAAATGTCAGGAAAAAGGGATTACTGTAAAGATTTATAGAATGTATGAATATAATAATGATCTTTCCTATGCTCCGCCATATGATGTGTTATGGCCTCAATATATGGATGATGATGAATACGTTAATGCATATGTTCAATATATGGAGGAACAGAAAACAATTACAGGAAAAGGCGGTCTTGGTTTTAGAAATCCTTATTTGGGAGAGGAGTCGGATTTATTTACGTCCAGCTATAACCGAGTTATTTTTGAAAAAGCTTTATTAAAAAAAGGTGCATATATATGTTCATTACCTCAAAATCGAAATGAGAGAATGAAACCAATGGGATATAGTCATGGCATATCACTTGGATTTGGAGCCTTTTTTGCAACATGTTTTAATATTTCCAATAATTGTCCTTTGGCGTTTTGGTGGGGAGATTTTTTGAGTTCTTCATCAGAAACACTAGGGAAATGGTATCCACTTTTACCTAGAGAGGTTAATTGACAGAAAAGGTGATTTGGTGAGCAATTATAATAAAAAGATATATTTAATAAAAGACTGTGTAACTTTTAGAAGAACACATGAAGAATATGGTGGATTGTCTAATATGGCTGGTGGATTCCTGATTTATATAGAGGAAGTGAAAATTCTTACGTCCGAAGCGCTATATCAGGCATGTCGTTTTTCTGATTATCCAGAAATACAAAAAGAGATTATTGAGCAAAGAAGCCCTATGACAGCTAAGGATATTAGCAGAAAATATAACTATTTAACAAGAAAAGATTGGGAGAGTACTAGAGTTCAGATTATGAATTGGTGTATTCATATGAAATTACTGTTTAATTGGAACAGAATGGGGAAATTGCTTCAACGGACAATGGATAAAGAAATTGTTGAGTTATCATCAAAAGATGATTTTTGGGGTGCTTATGAAAAAGGAGATTATGCGGAGGGGTATAATGTATTAGGGCTATTGCTTAAGCAGGTTCGTAAAGATTATAGGCTCAACCAAGATAAAAAAAATATAATTCTAGGATGTCCAAGCATAGATAATTTTAAATTATTTGGACATACAATTGGAAATATCAAAGTTGATGTTACAAAAAATTATCATATCGGAGAAACATATAATTTATTTGATGATTTTGGATTATAATATGTTGACATAATGATAGAGATAAAAGTCATAGTAGTGATATTATGGCTTTTTATATTTATTGAAGTATGATGTATAGAAGGAGCGTATGAAAATTGAATAAAGTTTACCGTCACTGGTGGCAATGGATTATGAACGAACCATAGCCGCCTTTTTTATTGCCCAAAATTATGAAAAACTAAGAAACGGAGGTTTATAATGAGAAAATATGACGTAATTTCCGCACTCTCCGAAGAAACATCAAAAAGGGTGACGAGAAATGAAGAAAGCTGGAAGAAATATTTGAACACAGCTTCAAGGCTCTACAAATACCCGTTCAAAGACCAGCTTCTTATCTATGCCCAAAGACCGGACGCCACAGCCTGTGCTTCCATAGAGATATGGAATGAAAAAATGCACTGTTGGGTAAACAAGGGCGCAAAGGGAATAGCACTTCTGGATGAAGAAGGGAGTCCCTACACCGGACTGCGGTACGTCTTTGACATATCGGACGTGCATAAGGCAAGGCGCATCGGGCGTTTCCCTCGGCTTTGGGAGATGCGGGAGGAACATCAGGAAGCGGTTCTGAACCGTCTGGAAGGGATTTATGGAGATACTAACAAGGAAGCCGGATTTGTGGACAGGATCAGGGAGATTGCTTCCCGGATTGCACAGGACTGTTATGGGGAGCTTGCTTCTGATATGGAATATCTGAAAGAGGGAAGTTTTCTGGAGGAACTGGACGAGTTGAATATCGCTGTTCGTGTCCGGGAAACGCTGGCGGACAGCATCGCCTACACTGTTTTAAAGCGGTGTGGCATGGAAGATGCGGAACTGGCAGAGGAAATCCAGTTCCCCTATATCCATGAGTTTAATACAATAGAAACCCTATCACACATCGGTGACAGCATATCCGATTTATCCAAGCCTGTGCTTATGGAGATTGGCAAAGCAATCGGGGCGTATGACAGGGAAATCGCAGGAAAGGAAGCGTCAAGAAATTTTGGCGAAAAAGGACTTGCAAATACCTCTGACACACGCTATAATGCTTTAAAGCGTGAAAGTGAAACAGAGGACGTACAACCTACCACACAGACCGGAAATGCCGGGGAAAGGGGAAATAATGATGAATCTGACCTACGAGAAGAACGGGGATTACATGATACCGATGTTACAGGTGGACGAGCAGCCGGAGGGGACGCTCACGAAATACGGGCTGATGAGGAAGAATTACTTACAGGAACACAAGAAGGGGATTTACACCGGACTTCTGCTGAAAGGGAAGCTGAAAGAGCATCTTCTGACCATTCAGGAACAGGCGGAGCAGAGGATGGAACTGCTGACCGGGCAGATGATGAAGCAGGAGGGAGTGACGGAAAAACTCAAGGCAGAGAACCAGATGCTCTGGGTTCAGAAGATGAACAACATCAGGCACTCGGCGGAGGAAATCGTACTGAGGGAGCTGGTATACAGCCTGTAAGTGAAGAAGCGACTGAAAAAACTGAAAATAAGGATTTACCAGAGCCGGACAGTGGAGAACCATTGCCCGGTCTTTCTTTGTCCGAAATAGAGAAAGGCATCTTGCAGTTTGATGAATTTATGGTACATAAATGCCCGGATATTGCCGGGGTAATGCTTTTCGAGCCGGATAAGGATAAACAGACGGAATATATCAAAAACAGTTACAGTCACAAGGAATTTACCGAGTTTTATGTAGGGGAGGAAAGAGCCGGGTACAGGGCGGACGAAAACGGTCTGACGGTCTGGAAGGGGAGCTATTTAAAC
>CAJUBQ010000182.1 GCA_910584595.1 uncultured Eubacterium sp. | reverse complement strand
GAGTAAATATCCCCTGATACAATTAGTCTAAATACCAAGCAGACACTACACTAGCAGAAAGAGAAGTCATAAACTTCCCTTCATTCTTTCTCCCAAATAGGAAGGTCCATTTTGACGGGTCTTTCAAAAATTTTTAAAAAAATTTCAAATATATAAAAAACGCCTGGACAGATATGGCTCTGCTAGACGTTTCTTACCGTAACAATATTCTTTTCAACTACGCAAACATACTCTGATACACTACTTTCAAGAGTGTCTTTGGAAACAGGGTTTACAAAGATTTTTTTAACTGTTTTACCTGCCTTCCACTTTTATCCGTTTCTAAAGAATATCTGCCATCTTTGTTCCGACAGAAACAGCAGCGGATTTCCAAATTATGCCCTTCTATGTGCATTGCCACTCCCACACAAGCAAAAGGCATAAGAATAACACTCAAATAAGCCTTTGATGACTGCGTTTTTTTTACAATCCCAAAGGTATTGAGTGTTATCTTAGTAGTCTATTACACTACAAAACATTCATCTATTACACTTTTCACATTCTAAAAGTATTGTTATACACTACTAAAAAAAAGCATAAGAGGTGAACAATATGGCTGATGTTGATCCAAAATTAGGTGAATTGATAAAAAAGACACGTCTTGAGCGCCGGCTTACACAAGAAGAAGCAGCAGAAATGATAGGATGCCATTCACAATATTATAAAAACCTGGAAAACGGAAAAGGTATGCCAAGTGTTCCTATGTTCTGCAAAATTATGAGAGCACTACGTATTTCTTCTGATAAGTATGTATGGCAAAACAAAATTCTGATAACCCTACATA
The DNA here is from genome assembly GCA_910584595.1 of uncultured Eubacterium sp. Taxonomy (GTDB): domain Bacteria; phylum Bacillota; class Clostridia; order Lachnospirales; family Lachnospiraceae; genus Eubacterium_J. The sequence continues at coordinate 3,538 of CAJUBQ010000182.1, read as the reverse complement.
TCAATCCCTGCTTAATTTATTAAGCCAATGTGACGATTACAAGCTGTCTGTTTTACACGCTACTGCAGAGGCTCTTTTAAAGGATTCCTCTGCCAAAGAAAATGATAGAATATAAAAATAGAATTTTTATAGAAGAAATGATAGAATTTTTATAGAATTAAAAATGGCCTGCCATTTATTCTGGCTTGCCATTTTTTAAGTGTTCTATTATCTTTTCAACATTTTCACTAGCTGATAAAATTCCCAGGCCGCATAAAATCTGAAAGGCATCCAGTATTCCCTGTAAGTATGCCTCCTGTTGTTCCGCAAAAGATTTTAACAGCATCTGTTCCATGTATTGTTTCAAAATAACCCTGGAACGCTGATCAATTCGATCCATTTCCCGCTTATATTCTTCTTCCAATGATGCGAGACGTTCTGATTCTTCCCTGCAGCAATCCAAATGCACTAATGTTTCTCTTTTCGTATCCTCACACCGTAAATTCTGCAAAAAAGTTCCAGTTTTTCAGTAATCTCATTTTTCATTTTTTTACCTTTCCAACACAATTATATTTATGTAATAAGATAAACAATGATAACATATTTTAATATTATAGAAAAAAGAGCATTTTTCAATAATCATACCTTATGAAAAATTCATATGACAATATTGTAATGCCCCAGTAGATACATTTTCGAATATAATGTATCTATTCAAATTTTTCATTAAATTTATATCCAATGCCCCAGACAGTCAATATATAAATTGGATGCGCTGGATCTGGTTCTATCTTCTTACGGATTTTATTAATATAAGCAATAATATTTCTGCTATCGGAAAAATAGTTTTCTCCCCATACCTGGTCATAGATCTGCTCCTTACTGAATACCTGCCCCTTATTCCTTGCCAAAAACTCTAAAATGTCAAATTCTTTGTTTGTCAAAACAATTTCCTCTTTATGCCGGAATAACTGGCGCTTTGAAGAAATAATCTTTAAACCATTAACCGAAAGGCAATCTGTACTGCGGATAACAGCCTTTGGTGTATAACCATGCCCCGATATGAATTTTAAAAGATTTTCATAGAAAGTATTGTCAATTCTTTCTAATTTAAGAATCAGTAAATCCATATCTTTTCCTCCTTTTGACTTTGATTTGAGCCTGGTTCATTCTAATTTATATTTCTATAAGCAGTTTATCAAATTACCTGTTCATTTTGCTTCATTGTTCTGTTATAAAAATCAAAAAGCCAATCCACTTAAAGCAGACTGACCTTTCGGGCAAGATGTGCTTGCCATGTTTTTTCTTTTTTTATTTCAACTATATCATTTTTCTATCCTGTTTCTTTCCATGAACAGTTTGATTCTAAACTATTTGTCTGCCATAACTGTCTCTGTCTTTGACCATGCAGAATAAAGCCTTTTTGGTTTTCCATTCACATTCAATGTCCGAAAAGCGCGTATCCTTACATAATATCTCTGCCCTGTTTTCAGTTTTGAAACAGATTTCGATGTCGCTCTGCCTTTTCCTGAAATGACGCTGCGGGTCGTTTTCTTTGTAAATTTCCTGCTGGTGGAATACGAAATCTCATATCCCGACAATACCTGCTTCTGTTTTTTCCATTTCACCAAAACCCCGCCTTTTTTTTGCGAAAGTTTTGAAATGCTGATTCCTTTCGGTTTAATAGAAAACCTTTCTTCCATTGTTCCACTATAATTGTCTTTGAAGCGGACGGTAACTTTGTATATTCCCGGATCTTTCGCATGATCAGGATAAGACAGAGTATAATCCTTCCCTTCCTCTAACATCCCTCCCTGGCTGTCTTCTATTGTTATGCCAGGTTTTTTCAATTTTCCATTGTAAGTATAAGAAGTTTTAGACAGCTTTAAGGACTCTGCCTGCGGAATCACACTCCGGCTTTCTACCGTACCGCAAGAAACACAGATTCTTGTAATGCTCCCGTCCTGCCGTGCTGTCGCCGGTACAATGTCTGTCCGGTAACTATGCTCACATATTTTATCGCCAGGCAGTGAACTTCCTTCATCTTCACCCTGGACAGGGAGAGATTTTTCCAGCCACGCACTGATTTCATTTCTATCATACGAAGAATAAGTAACCTCTAAGCCCTCCCTGATTACACTTTCAGGAACCAGCTTGGCGATGGCGCTGATTGTCTGCCCAAAATGCCCGCCGCCCATAGAACAGAACGGAACAATCGTCTTCCCGCTAAAATCGTCGTGCAGCAGAAAACTCCGCACAGATGCCGGAATCGAAGACCACCAGTTACAATAGCCAAGTAAAATGGTATCGTACTGACTGGTGTCGGGATAGGCTTTCAGCTGGGGAACAGCCTCGGCACGCAGCTCGTCCAGAGCCTCTCCATAAAGTACGGGGCCGTTGCTGCTGGAAGAATAAGGCGTCCTGCGCTCCAGACGGAAAATGTCCGCACCGCTTATTTCATGGATAAGGTTCGCCAGTCCCTCCGTGTTGCCTGTCTGGGAAAAGTAGACGATGAGTGTTCTGCCAGTTCTCTGTTCAGCTTTTACATCATACACACTTCTGGCTTCACCATCAGTTTCTCCGGCACTCCGCACCAGACGGATACCGATGCTGTAAAGCCCCACATCTGCAGGCTGAGCACCGCGATAGGCAGACCTTATGTGCTTGGGATGGTCATTCCAGCCGCCGCCCCGGACGATCTTAGCATTGCCGTTTTCTGGCCCGCAGGGATTTTCCACAGCGCCTGAGTCATACGCACCATACCAATCCCAAACCCACTCTGCAGCATTGCCGTGCATATTATAAAGTCCATAAGCGTTGGCAGGATACCGGTCCACTTCTACTGGACGTCTTAAATATGCGTCTGAACCGTTTACCCAGCTGCCGCTGGCATCGTTATTATAACCGTAAGCATTGTAACAATTAGCGTCACTATTATGAACATAGTCTCCAAAATGAAAAGGCGTTGTAGTAGCGGCACGGGCGGCATATTCCCACTCTGCCTCGGTAGGCAGACGGTAGCCATTGGCAGCTTTATTCCATGTTACCGTCGTTCCAGATACACGGTAGCATGGAATCAAACCCTCAGCCGTACTGCGTTTATTGCAATATTGAACCGCATCATACCAGGTGATATTGGTAACAGGCAGGTTACTGCCCTTTGTCACGCTGGGATTCATTCCCATCACGGCCTCATAGTCCTCCTGTGACAGCTCAGTCTTATCCATATAAAAGTTCCTTACCGTTACGCTATGCTGTATTTCATCTGAGTTGCGCTCCGGCTCACCGGCAGGACTCCCCATTTGAAAAGTCCCGCCCTGAATCAGCACAAATTCATCTTCCGCCTGGACAGATTCCTGTGCAGCGTCTCTTCCGAAAGATATCATCTCATCAGAAAAATAGGAAGACGCAGACGCATCTATTGGGAACAATAGAACAAATGCCAGCAGAATAGGTAATATTATAATCTGTTTTTTCATCGTAATCTCCTTTCAAATCTACTGATAATAGGTAATTGCGAAACTCTAAAACCTTTATAATAAAGGATTCTCTTTGCTAA
>CAJUBQ010000181.1 GCA_910584595.1 uncultured Eubacterium sp. | reverse complement strand
CAGAAGCGAATTAGGCGGCGCGACCGTCCGATACCATAGCCTGGATGCAGAATGCCTAGAACTTCTTACATTCTGGAAAAGTCACAAACAGACAGGCCAACGCCTCCCATCCAGCGTTCGCATAGCCATTACGCAACACTTTTTTTGTAAATTGTTGCATATCCGCTTAAGTTCGCGCCTATGGGGATTGTCCCCTCAGACATATGGCTGACATGTCGTAAGAAATTGATGAGGAACACAAAAATCCAGACCGCCCGGAAAGCCACCCATACATGGCTGGCCGGAAAAATCAAGTGCGGGGACTGCAGGAAAGCCTTAATGAGTATCACCAATCCGGCGAAGAAAGTATATCTCCGCTGTTCCAAACGGATAGACAGCAAAAGTTGTCCGGGCTGTGGGAAGATCATCACAGCGGAACCGGAAGCGGTGATCTACCAGCAGATGGTGAAGAAGCTGGACAGCTACAAGACGCTGACAGGCAGGAAGAAAGCGGCAAAGGCAAATCCAAAAATCGCTGCCCTGCAAGTGGAACTTGCCCATGTGGACAGCGAGATTGAAAAGCTGGTGGACAGTCTGACGGGCAGATCAGCGCCCGTCAGATCGTTACCCTGTGTAGTCCCTTGTAAACTGTACTTTAGGAACCGTGAAAAAACCGTTAAGAAAAAACAGAATATGCCGATATTAATGATAAGAACACTAAAAAACGGAATTTGATAGTGTCTTATGCATGATGCGCATCGTGTAGTAACTGTTGAAATTTACAACCAGGGAGGGGAGTAAAGCAGCATATGTTAATCAATTATTTCGGATTGAAAACGTAATGTTCATTACAAATCTTCATGATACGGTTTCCAAACGCAAAGATGAGCAGCAGCGTGAAAAAAAACAGCCGCGCAGTTTTGAATGTATTTTGCAGGAAGCATGCGCCGATACCGTTCAAAATGAAATTTCCTATTCGACGAACGGCTATACGAAAAACGGCACTGCTTACAGCTGCTTTGAAAAGCGCAGAGAATACGTACACTGAACATACGTTACGAAACATCAGATGAAACAGCAGACGATGATTCAAAAAGCAAATCCATCTGTCAGTCTATACTGCAGAAAAGATTCACTTTGCGGATGATCGTCTGCTGTTATAATTTTAAAGATGCGTCTGTTCTTCCTCTTTTTGCAGCGCAATATTAATTCCTTCCGAAACAGTAAAGCTTAGTCGTTTTACCGCCTCATCCACATCCTTCGGCGTCACAAACAGTGTATTTAACTGCGGCGTCAAAAGCTCCCGTACAAGCTCATATTTTTCCATCATATCCAGCTGTTTGTAAGAACTGCCGATACGCTGCAGCTGCTCAGCCTGGCTCATGGCATCCAGCAGGTTATTCATTGTATCAATCACAATAGTCGCCGCGTCCACAACGGTTGGTATTCCGATGGCAACTACAGGAATCCCAATGCTTTCATTGTTTAACGCATGTCTGTGATTTCCCACACCGGAACCCGGATTAATACCGGTATCCGTAATCTGTATCGTTCGATTTAAACGCTTTGTGCTGCGCGCCGCCAACGCGTCTACAGCTATAATAACATCCGGCGCAGTCTCTTTTGTTATGCCCCGCACAATTTCCATCGACTCGATTCCAGTCTGCGCCATCACACCCGGCACGATGCTGCTGACAGATTTATGGCAGCTGTCTCCGATGACATATTTGCCAAATTCTTTAATAATGTGTCTTGTAATACAAAGATTATCCACCACTCTCGGCCCAAGGGAATCCGGTGTAACCGCACGATTGCCCAGTCCAACTACGAGCGTTGTAAAATCCTTATTCTGCGGCAGCAGACGCTTTAATATTTTGGAAAGCTGTATCGATATTTCTCTGTGATATCCTTCATCTTCCTCTGTCATATTTTTGGCTTCCAGCGTAACATAATTTCCTTTTGGCTTACCCATTGCTTTTGCTCCGTTTTCCGTCTCGATGACGACACTGCTGATATGGATATCCGGCGCCACCTGTTCTTCATCTAAGCGCACGCCTTTGATTTCCACATTATCTTCTTCAAATTTTTCACGCGCTTCCAGCGCCAGATCGGTCCGTACCTGATACATGTTCCTTACCTCTTTCATCATAATCATAAATTTCTATATATCTTGCATTAAATAATTGCCAGATATACAGACCCTCCGGGGGATGCACACTCGCACGAAAATGTAGATGCCGCAAAGCGGCCATGCTCGGCGCAGATGGCGATCATTAATCGCCATCTATATATGAAAAGTTTTTACAAAAAATCTCATTTTATGTATTGACAGAACATTTCAATTATTCTATTATATTTTAGAGCGTGTTCATTAGTTTGTCCGTGTCCGCATAATGAGCGCCATGTTAAAAAATAAGAAGAAAATAAGAAAAATCAGATGTAACAGATGGTTTTAAGAACTGTTGCAATGATACCGCAAATGGAGGTGTTTCAGTTGGCTAATATTAAATCAGCAAAGAAAAGAATTCTTGTCGCAGAAAAAAGAGCTGCCAGAAATAAATCAATCCGCTCAAAAGTAAAAACATCGATCAAAAAAGTAGATGCTGCGATCACTGCAAACGATAAGGAAGCTGCCAGGGCAGCATTAAAAGCTGCAACGAGCGAACTTGCAAAGGCAGTTACAAAGGGTGTATATCACAAGAATACTTCTTCCAGAAAGATATCCAGATTAAGTCAGGCTGTTAATAAGATGTCCTGATTATAATTAGGTGAAACAGCATAAAATATGAATAAAGAAAGCCACTGATTCCCTCTAATCGGTGGTTTTTATTATGATTTTTTTATGATTTTGTGATGATTTCTATGTTTGCAGACAGGAGGCGTATGAATGAAAACGATTGATGAAGATATCCGCCTGGGAAAGTTTCAAAACATCTACCTATTATATGGCAGCGAAAATTATTTAAAGCAGCAATATAAGCAAAAACTAAAGCAAGCTCTGATTCCACCGGATGATACGATCAATTTTTCCCGTTTTGAAGGACAGCATGCAGATCCTCAGGCAATTATAGATCTTGCTGAAACCCTTCCGTTTTTTGCAGACTACAGACTGATCGTTGTCGAAGACAGCGGTTTTTTTAAAAACAGCTGTGAGACGCTTGCAAATTATCTGCCAAATGTGCCCTCCTCTACGATTCTCGTCTTTACGGAATCCGAAGTGGACAAACGCGGCAAAATGTACAAAGCTGCCAGCAAATCCGGACATGCCATAGAATTTACACAGCAAAACGAGCAATTATTAACTCGTTGGATACTTGGCCGCTTAAAAAGAGAAAATAAAAAAATCACGCAGAACGTATTGCAGCTGTTTTTATCTAAAACAGGAACCGATATGGGCAACATTGATAAAGAACTGGAAAAGCTGTTATGCTATACGCTAAACAAAGAAGTCATCGATGCTGCAGATGTAAATGCCATATGTATAGAACAGGTAACGAATCAAATCTTCGAAATGGTACATGCAATCGGAAAACGAAACCAGAAACGCGCACTTTCCTTATACTATGACCTGCTTGCATTAAAAGAAGCTCCCATGCGAATTCTGTATCTGATCAACCGTCAGTTTCGGATTCTGCTCGACTTAAAATCCATGCAAAAAGCCGGATTGGATGCAAAAACTATGGCCACAAAAGCAGGCATTCCTCCATTTGCAGTAAAACGCTCCCTGGAACAGGCTTCCTGCTTTTCTAAAAAAGAACTGATACAGGCATTAAATGACGGCGCCAGTTTGGAAACAGACAGTAAAACAGGAAAGATGACCGATCAAATTGCGGTGGAGCTTCTGATTGTCAAATACAGCGCTCATGCATGATCGTAAAAACTTAATACGTAACAGTTCCAATAACCCATGGAACTGTTTTCTTGATACAAATAAAAAACAGTGCATTCTTTTTTCTTTTGAAAAATGCACTGTTTTTACTGCTATTTATTATAAAATATACACATATTTACCTGATTCCGGTTTATTTGTTACTATTCCCCATACGCTCATGTCTAAACTTCTGATCCAATAAGATCAGTTTTTTCACTGCCAGCCGAATACCCGCAGCTGCCAGCAATATAACAGGCAGTATAAATCCATACTTATAAGATGAGTGTATGATTCTGTTTATCATATCTGCCAGCGTTGCATTCTGATCTGATACCTGCAGCAGAACAGGCGCAAAAAAAAGCTCAAGTGAAATAATAAGTAATGAAAAAATCATTACTAATATCTCCATCACAATCAAATTCCTCCATCCTTATTATTATAGTTGCTTTTACATTACTACAATCCAACATTCATTGTCAAGAGAAACATTAAAAATACAGCACTGACGATTAAATTATGAGGTTGTCAGTTCTAATTACATATATCTTTCA
>CAJUBQ010000180.1 GCA_910584595.1 uncultured Eubacterium sp. | reverse complement strand
TACAGTGGAAACAGTTAGGCACACATAACAAGCATTTGTCCGTACTCGATTTTGAGAAGCAGGAGCGGCAGAAAGAGGTTGCAGAACTGGAACAGACGATTTCTGGCAGTAAAGAGGAATTATCTAATATTCGTCATCAGCAGATTGTGGCAGGACAGGAAACGGAGCAGATACGGAAAGAGGGCGAAGCAATCCGGCAGGAAGTATCAGAACTTTCCGCTACAAATCTTCTTTTGAAAGAGCAGACGGAAACACTGACAGAGGATAAAGAAAAGCTGTTATCCGAAAATGAAAAGTTGGAAAAACAGCAGAAAAAGTTACAGCAGGAACTTAACAAAATGGTGCAGTCAAAGGAAGTCATGGAGAGAAATATACACGCCTATGATGAAGATGTGAAATGGCAGTTGGCAGAGCCGGGGGCATTGATGAGCGCAAAGAATTATCGGGATAAAAAGGCACTCCCGCTTGTAGAGAAATTGAAAGAAGTGGTAAAAAATCTGACTATCAAGTGCGTACAGCTTACGGAGCAAAGCAAGAAGCTGACCGCCAAAGTGGACGGACAACAGAAACAGATTAGCCGCTTGACGGATAAGGTCATGGAGCAGAGTGACACCATAGACCGATTGCAGGAAAAAGCAGTTGATTTTGGGCGTTTGGAGCGTCATTTGGGCAAGGAACAGATACAGTCAATAGTAGAGCAGTCAAAAGCATTAGAGCAGGCAGAAAGGGCAAAGAAACGCCCGAAACGTGCCTTTGAAATGAGCCGATAGGAAAGGGGATTGATAGGATATGACCGATATGGAAAAGAAAGTTATGATACGGCTGTGCGCTAAAATCGTGGCAGATACAGACCTTTACGAAACGGATAAGGAAGTGCAAAATCTGATAGACTGGGTATGTCTGTCTGAGCAGATAAAGGAGAACAATAATACAATCCGCAATCTGACCGGGGAATATAAGAAGATAGAGCCGGATTGCAGGGAGGGAGTACGGGCGCAGTTGGAGCGTATGAAAGAACTTTGCAAAGAGCGCAACAGTCTTTATGAGAAACAGAACGATTTGAAAGGGCAGAAACAGCAGATAGAGAGAGCATTGGAGCGATAAAAAATATGGGGCGTGGCGGTTGCTGTGCCCTATATTTTTGTGGTAAATGTAGAAAGGGAGTGGTATAATCAAATCTGTAAATTTAGGTTGGGAGGAAAAAAAGTGAAACGCTGCATTGTAGTAACCGATATAGTCGCAAAATAACTATCAGAACATGGAGGATTTTAAAATGACTATATCGGAGAATAAAATTTATCCCCGGACAGATGATACTCAAACAGTTTATTTGAAAAACGTGATTACCAGTGACAGAATTAAAATTGGCGATTATACAATGTACAATGATTTTGTGCATGACCCACGGGAATTTGAAAAGAATAATGTATTGTATCACTATCCTGTCAATGGAGATCAGTTACAAATTGGTAAGTTCTGTTCTATTGCTTGTGGAGCAAAGTTTTTGTTTACCAGTGCAAATCATACAATGTCTTCACTTTCAACATATCCATTTCCAATATTTTTTGAGGAATGGGGATTGGACGTAAAAGAGATTACAAGTGCATGGGATAACAAAGGCGATATTGTAATCGGCAATGATGTTTGGATTGGCTTTGAAGCAGTTATTCTATCTGGTGTAACAATTGGTGATGGAGCGATTATTGGTACACGAGCAGTTGTTACAAAAGATGTACCGCCTTATACGGTTGTCGGAGGTATTCCTGCAAAACCGATACGAAAACGGTTTTCGGACGATGTGATTTCTGAATTATTGAAACTCCGTTGGTGGGAATGGTCTGAAAACAGGATTAAGAAAAACATCGCAGCGATTCAATCAGGTCGAATTGAGGATTTGGAATAATTGGCAACCTTTGTGCGGAAATACAGTTTTCTATTACTTCCTGTCTGTAAAAAAGATAGAAGTTTTTTCCTTAGTGATAATTTGAACATGGTGCTAGCACCATGTAAGATAATGCAGATAAGGGAAATAGTAATGTGGCAGTTTGCAATATCAAGCGGATTGCCACATTTTTATGGAAAAATAGGCGGTTATGTGGTAATATATAGGAGCAAAGATAAAAACACAACGCAAGTCAAACTTGTAGAACTGGTAGGTAGTCCAGTCGCACCATTTGGGTGTAAGTAGCCCTCCCTCCTTAGGGTCGTCCGTTCTTTGTTCATTACAATTATTTTAAGGAGGAATTGTCATGGACAAAGTTTCGGGAAAGCTGACAGTGTTTTTTGAAGAACCCTTTTGGGTGGGAGTGTTTGAACGTGTATCAGAGGGAAAATTATCCGTGTGTAAGGTTACGTTTGGGGCAGAACCAAAAGACTATGAAATATATGATTTCGTTCTGAAAAATTACTATCGGCTGCGATTTAGTCCGGCTGTGGCAACTGATGTAAAAGACGTAGGTCGCAATCCTAAACGGGTACAGCGTGAGGTGCGGAAACAGGTACAAAATACCGGGATAGGAACAAAATCGCAACAGGCTTTGAAATTACAGCAGGAGCAGTTGAAAACTGAACGCAAGACTGTGAGCCGGGAACAACGGGAAGCGGAGAAACAGCGGCGGTTTGAACTGAAACAGCAGAAAAGGAAAGAAAAGCATAGGGGTAGATAAGGCTGCCCTACTTTTCTTTAACATGGATAAATAGTTTATGATAATTGTGAAAGGGATTATAGGTTAAATGGCAAAACAAATCACACAATATGAATTATTAATATCCTGTCCAGGGGATATTATTGATGAAGTAAAAATAATAGAAGATGTAGTTGAAAAATTCAATCAGCAATTCTCGGCAACATTAGGAATTAGTATTCTTACAAGACATTGGAGTAAAAGTTCATATCCCCAATCAGGTTCTAAACCTCAACAGATTATTAATCAACAAATTGTTGAGGAGTGCGATGCTGCAATTGCAATGTTTTGGACAAGATTCGGTACACCAACAGATCAATATGGATCGGGATCAGAAGAGGAAATAGAAATAATGCTTGAAAAGGGTAAGCAGATATTTATGTACTTTTGTGATAAACAAGTAGAACCATCTAAAATTGATTCTAAGCAATATAATAAGATATTAAAATTTAGAGAAAAATATAAGACTAAGGGTTTGTTTTATTGTTATAACACAAATGAAGAATTTAAGGAATTGATAAATGCTCATTTAACAATGCATTTTTTAACCTTGTCAAAAGTGAAATCTCTCGCAGAGCAGCATCCGTGTTTACTTCTGAAATCAGTCAAGGATGGGGAAATTATTGATTATGCTATGGTTGAAAAGTTTGATTTTGGCGGTTTAAAACGGAAAGAAGATCAAGTTGAAGAGATAAAGGATTTGTTAAATGATATTACAAGAATTAAAATCTCATCTAATTTAAATAATAATGCAGTGTCTAATCCCCTAAGCAAAGAAGTAGAAATCAGTGAGGCTACAAAAAACTATATAACGCATGCTACAGATGCATTAAAAATTAAATTAGATTCCCAATTTTTTGATTTAGGTGACTTATGCGAGAATGGTTTTGCAATACCAACTCTATTAGGTGGAGGGCGAGAGTTAATTGGAAATCCTAAGGCAAAAGAAAAGTATTATAAGATATTAGAATTAGAGAAATTAATTAGAAACATGATAAGTTGGTTTTCTGTGGAAAAATGTTATGGGAATAATATTGGAGTAAAGTTTTTGCTGGCTAATGATGGAAATACTTTTGATGAAGATGTAGATATAGAATTGGCTATTGACAAAGAAATTTTCCTGGCACATTATTCATTTGAAGTTCTTGAAGAGGGTACATTGGCTGGTCTTAAGGAATACTATTCTTTAAGTGATATATTTACCATAAAAGCTACTGAAAAATATATAGATTATGAGTCTTCATGCAAACCATTAACACATATAAATCCGTCATCGCAACCTGTAGGAATAAATTTTTTGAATAATACAGATTATGAAGAAGAGTATTTTGACGAACTAGATAGCATATTTGATTATGATATATATGAAGTTAATGATAAAATATTGCTAAAGGTACATTTTGACTACATAAAGCAACATAGTGTCATTGCGTTTCCAACTCCAATATTTTTACGAAATTTAGTTGAAAATAAATTCATTTCATACAAGATTACATCTAAACATTACCCAGATATAGTAAATGGTGAAATTGAACTGCGAGTTAGAGCATAACTTCAGAATAAATTAGAAAATATTTTTTAGAATATGCAAGTCAAATGGGTATGTCTATAGAAAGTAGGTGAAGAGTATGCCAGAACATCAAACAATAGAATGGAAAGAATCATGGCATGATGAATTTTTAGAGTGGATATGCGGATATGCAAATGCTTATGGAGGAACACTTTATATCGGCAAAAATGACAATGGAGATGTTGTTGGGCTTAGCGATAAAGACAGGAAAAAACTATTGG
>CAJUBQ010000179.1 GCA_910584595.1 uncultured Eubacterium sp. | reverse complement strand
ACAAAAATGAAGCTGTCGCTTCACGAATTTTCATTCGTTAAAGCGACAGCCCCATCTTAATACTTTTGGAATTTGTTTCCGCTCTATCCCGCCCGGAGAATTATTCAGGCAGATACGGTCTGCAGCCGGCATAGAATGATTCCTCACCTTCAAGACTCTTATAAGCATTTCTTGATGACAACCGGAAACCACAAAAAATATATCTTACCCCAATGCCACATCCAGTACCATCATGACCGTAAAACCGGCTGCTGCCGGGATAAACGACAGCTTTCCCACAGACTCTGACTGCTCCATTGCAGGGATGAACAGACTCCAGATGGAAGCTGCCACCATAACCCCTGCCGCAAATCCCGTCACTCCTCTCTGCAGCAGGGGATTCAATTTATCTTCATAAACATACACAGGCAGACCCAAGCACCGTCCCAAGGAACGGTATCATAATTCCCTGAAAAACCTGTATCTGCATGGCATCACCTCCTGAACGCTGAAAACAGTTCTTTCTTCTCGTAAGGCTCACTGTCCACCGATATAACGCTATAACCGGCTTTTGCAACCGTATCCTTCAGTTCCTGTTCCAGTATGTCTTTCTCCGCAATTATGACTGTCTGCTTCTTTGTATGTGAGCTTGTCACCTTTTTTACCTGAAAGGCATTCCTTACTGCCTCATTGATATGGGCCTCACACATTCCACAGGCCATTCCCTCTATGCCCAATGTAATTTTAACCATAAAATGCCCTCCAATTACTGTCCTATTTTCAGTTAGTAAAAACTAACCAACATTCTTAATAAATACGGCTTCCTTTTGTTCGTAGCCACTAACCTGATTTTAAGTATACCCCTTTTGATTTGCTTTTGTCAATAGGATAGAAATTCATTAGCAAAATTTTATTGATAATCCAGGATTTCAGAGTTAAATGGTAACTTTACGGCTTCATCCCTTTATGCGGACTTACCAGGCACAACCGCATCTCCTTTTTACAATATGTAATACCTGAGGTATTTTACACTATCCTGTATTAACTTACATAGCTCTAGCGCCATGTTCAAAGCATATTTGTTTTATTTGCAATATTTTCCTTTATAATCAAAACCGTATCTTGAATTGAGCAATCTGTTGTGTCTATAACATGGGACTCATATGTCCCTAAATTATTAAATTGCTCCCACATTGCTTCCACTAATTCAATATTGGTTTGTATATCCAATTTTGAACGCCCAATTGCACGTTTCATTGTTACTTCCAGTTCCGCATCCAACTCACTTCCATGCTTTGTATGCAACATTATTATTCTAATCAAACAATAATTCAAATGTTTCTGCTATATTGACCGACAGAATATCCTCCTTTATGAACTAAGAGTTGTATGACTCGATAGTAACTTTACTTTCTGTTTGGCTTTCTTTTGATTCTCAACAGTCTAATGAAATCATTAAACAAAGTAGTATCCACCGGCTCAAACATTATCCATTTCCCATCATGGTAAGTTTGAGCTTCGTCATATATTTTTTGAACTTCTTCCCCGTAATTTTCTCTGTCTGTTTCAAATTTTAACCGTTCGTCTTTCCCTAAAATAATCATAAAACCCACACAGTTTTCTCTTGCATATAATGCACACAACGTTTTACCACCCCGACGATATTTATATTCATATTTCCATGCTTTACCGCCTTTATCCCACAAACAATCCATATCATATTTTTCATTAATTAAAGCACATAACTTATTCCATACATCATATAGAGATTTACCAACTAAAGCTGTCATTTCTTCTTCATTAGGTATCGTATCAAGCATATTAGCCCTCCTATATAACTTCCGATTTCTCAGTCTAATTTCTTTTTTGCCAAGCATAACATTTACCACCAGCAGGTTTCCTTCGCTGTACTATAAACATGAATATTTATCCTTTTTTCTAAATTATCACTTTTCAAATAATTTTTTCGTATCTCCTCTTTTCCAGACGAAATCTTCATAATGTCCAACATTTTATCCCATCGACCAACCTCGGAAATCTGTCTGATTTCCGTGACTGCATGCAAAATTTCCTCCAAATGTGTGAGTTTTTCCCGTATCAGCTGTTCTTGTCTACTAAAGGAAACCATTTCATCGCCATCATACATCATTCTTTTTATTTCCTCTAAAGGAAAGTCCAAATATTTTAACAGTAATATTTTTTGTAAATCTTCTACACTTTTTTTCCAAACATTTTGTATCCATGTTCTGTAATCTGTTCCGGCTTTAATAACCCTTTGTCAACATAATACCGAATGGTTTTGTATGATGTGCCAGATATCTTTGCTAACTCTCCGCTAGTAAAATAAAATTTATCCTTACTCATACCTTTCTTTTATCCTTTCCTGATTTTAGAAGCTGCAGCTTTCTATAAGAATATTAAAAACTATGCCCTTAAGGCAATGTCAAGGATAAATTTTCTGGTTCAATCATATTCTTTTTGATATATATTCGCTTTGAATTTCACATTACCATCAAGTTTCTCATACTCAGAATCTCAATGAAATGTCATTCCTAATTTTTCCATTACTCGTTTGCTATTGTGATTTTCAATTGCGTGAATATGATGACAGGATTAGAATATCTTAGTGGATTCTGAAAAAAACATACTTCTGCTGTTGCTATAATTTTACCTAATTCCTCCATTCTAAATCAGAGCCGAAGCAGAGTCATTTTTCCTCTATTCGAACTCGGCGTGTCCTTTTTTATTCTTAACTATATTGCCTTAATTTTCATACCAATACACACCTGTTTTTACTTCAATTACATCACTTATTATGGCTTACTGATTTTCTGTTGCCAAATTGTCGTCACGCCTTTATTATAGCAAATCCTTGCAGATTGACAACACATTTTTTTGAAATGTTACGCAATAGAAACTCATTTTCAAAGATATAGGTATAAAGTATCACAGATGCTCCCATTACGTTTGGAAACCCTTGATCAAGGATTCCCTTCCGTCTAAAACAAAACCTTTCCTTTTGTATTCTTTTTGATAAGACCTTTCAGCAATAAGCCAAGCAGTACAACTGTATCTACAAACAAAACCACTATAATATTTCTTACTATTCCATAAATAAAGAGAACAGAAAAAATTTCCACCGACAGAGCAATAAAGCACATATAGTTTGTTAAATACTCCGTCATAACCTCACTATAAGGATTATTCATCTGCACTTTTGCATAAATAAATGGTCTGATTAAATAGCGGATTATAATGCACACTACCGGATAGGCAAAAATGACTTTTTTGTCCACCAGTGAAGACGCCACCCCATCGCTCCACTGTATAGGAATTTCTTGTGGTAACTTTGTATAAGACAATAAAGCTATCAATAAGCATAATGCCGTAATTATTCCCCATGTGATAAAACTGCCCCATATATACAAAAAACTAACCGAGTCCAATTTGAAAACAGGCTTGTTATCATTCCAATAATCTTCTAACTCAGTCACATACTGTTCTACTTGTAAATCATTATACGCCATATTTTCTGCACCAAGCATTTTCTCACATAAAAATTTTGCTCTATTCAAATCTGTAATTTGACTTTCCAGCGTATCATTTTGTTTCTGAATCACTTCGCGCAGTGTTATCTTTTCAAATATGATATTTCGTATATCTTCAATAGAAATCCCCAATGTTCTAAGATAGGCAATCTTTTTTATATTCTCTATATCGTTATCAGAATAATCCCTATAACCATTGCTTTCATTTCTTGCCGGAGCAATCAGCTTTTCTTTTTCATAAAAACGCACATTGGAACGCGATAGTCCCGTCCGTTCCTCAACCTCTTTTATTGTCATATCATACACTCCTTTCCAAGCAACTATATTCTACCTTGAAAATAAGCTATAAACAAGGTTTACAGTCAAGCATTTTTTGCTAAAAATAGCAAATTCCCACTTTTACACGCCCAAAATCTGCCGCCACTATCCGCAATTCCCGATTTTCTTCTAAGACTTCTTCCAGCCTGTTTGGCAACCCCATTTATCTACAATTTTTACGCCTTGCAAAATATGAAGATCCCTTTCTCCTCTACTTCCGCTAAGTGATAATCCTCAATTTTTTAATGATAGATTCCCAAAAATGATGTTATTTTTCCACAGGTGTATTCACCCTCAATCAATCCAAATGCTTGTTTTCATATCTTTCTTCCCCTATCTCTTTACTTGCAATCATTGCAATACATGCCTGACCACAGGTTTCAGAAGTAGGTTGCATAATTAGTTCCATTTTATCTCCTCCTAATTCTATTGTTACGAAAAATTTGTGAAGCTGTCTGTCCTTGAAACACTGTCCACATGAATATAAACATCCAGTCCACTTTTTTAGTATAGCTCCACTTCAAAGGATTCCGTACAGACATGGTGCCGGAGGATATAGATTGACAAAGCCGGGCGTTTCATCCCAGCTCTGAAGCGTTTGCGGAAGGATTTGAACCTTCGGTGCGTTGCCGCACACCACCTTAGC
>CAJUBQ010000178.1 GCA_910584595.1 uncultured Eubacterium sp. | reverse complement strand
GGCGGTAAATAATGGCAGTAAAATTAATTTAAATATAATACGGTCAGTACACTAGCTGTTTTAAGGCATTTATTAAGGCATTTGATTTTATGCTGGTTTCGACTTTTTCTACGAAAATGGCATAAAATACCTGCTGGCGAATCTGTTCGCTTAGCGCAAACCGAAACTCCTGCACGCTTTCTGTCTGATATTTAAAAAACGCCTCGTCCCGGTATGGCAGCAGCTTCATCGCACAGTATGAAATGTTAATCAGATTGACCAACATTTCAATCCCTTTGCAGCTGCGGACCATGTAACTGCACAGTGACCAGAAAGTTTTCTGTTCGTAGTAACTGACTTCTATTGGCCACCGAAATGCATACAGCATCAGGGGAATAAACTGCATCCGGCTGCTCCCCGTCTGGTTCAGCGGGGATTACTCCTGCCATGCGCAGAATATCTGCAGCCGTTCCGGAAAAACTGTGCTGAAAAACAAACGTCTGCTGCCCTCTGCTTTATCAGCGGATGTGACATATGCCAGGACTGTCCTTTTTCCAAAAATGTTAGTAAGGACACGACGTGCGGCCATGTAATAATCACTGATTTTTTCATCAGACAGCGTAAAATCGTTTTGAATGGAAAGTTTTTTCCCATGCAGCGCAGGACGCCCTCTTTTTCCGGTGCGCTGCGGCGGCAGGTCATAAATGACAGAATCAGACCTGGCATTTCCTATCATGTCAAGGTTTTCGTATTCGTCTATGATGGAAACAAGGTTTTTCTTTACATACCAGCTGTCACAAAGAATGATGGCATTTTTCCTGCCGCTGAATTCCGGCATCACCTGACGGATCATGGACGCGGCAGGCTCCAGCTTTGACTCCTTTTTCTGCCACATGCGATATCCAAGAGGGACAGAAAGGCAATGGATCCTGTTTTTATTTCATACCGGGACGCAGAGCATTACGCTTACAAAACAGTGTCCGTTCAGATAATTGGAGCCGTTATGCGCTGCGTGGTCAAAAAGTTTTGAAACATGCTCGAATTTTTTGCCGAATTTCGGAACCATCGTGTCATCAATACAAAGAAAAACAGGCTGTGACTGTAATTTTTCCGATATAAGCTTCAGAGACAGGCCCGCCGTGACGTTCATAAACCTGGAATAATCAGCCTTTGCATAGGAGCATGCATAGTAAAATGCATTCAGGGATTTCTTTGTAATCCCTGATAAAAAATGCCTGTACAGGGAACGGATGGAATCCGCCGATTCCATAGCCAGAATGGAAAGCACAAGTAAAAACAGGGTTTCAATAGTCGGTGAGGAAAAAGTTTTAAAATAAATATGAAAATAACGGCACAGTCTACCAATTAGATTGTTTTCGTTGTATCATAAGTTTGACGTATAAGGTCACTCTCTTTCGTGTAGATTTGTTCGCAAACTTATGATACACCAGAAAGTGCCTTGTACATTATTTTATTCTTCAAAAAGTTGTAAAGTGGTGATCCCATACATAACCTCCATAATACTTAATACTTTTTATAAAGATAAGCGCATCAATAAAGAGGTATTACACACCTGTTTTTTACTTCAATTATATCATCTGTCCTATCTCACTTAATACTCCTTGCTAAAATATTTCCTCTTCTATATTGTTTTTCTATAGCCTCACGATAACACTCATTTTGAAAAAATAGCATCATTCCTGGAAAGCAAATATACACAATACTGATTCATACTTATTCCCTCTCTTTTGGAATGTTCTGCCAATAACCTGTGCAAACTTCGAGGTATCCTTAATTTAAATTGTCCTGAATAATCATCTAAATTGTCTGGATCATAAATTTCTATTCCCTCTTCAAGTGCAACTTCAAGCCATGCTCGTTTTGCGTCTAGCGCACTTAACACCGCAGATTCCACTGTTTCACCACAAGTAATACATCCCGGAAGATCCGGATAAGAAACCACAAAGCCACCCTCATCTTTGTCTTC
Source organism: uncultured Eubacterium sp. (assembly GCA_910584595.1). Lineage (GTDB taxonomy): Bacteria > Bacillota > Clostridia > Lachnospirales > Lachnospiraceae > Eubacterium_J. Next base: position 2,561 of record CAJUBQ010000178.1, on the reverse strand, counting down.
TACAATCTCCATACGATAAGACATTTCCATATAATCAGCTAAGGTTTTCATCATTTATCGCCTCACTCTCTACAATTTGCTTAACCATCTCCACATATACTTTCTTAATTGGCTCATGCTTTGGAACAGTAATAGGCCGACATCCTGATTTTCTAAATGTACAATGGCTACTTCCACTTTTCGGAGTCTTCATCTCATAACCATAACTTTCCAATACCTTACATAATTCATCGAATCTAAGATCTTTTTGCAAAGCACAAATACGTGTTAATAGTTTATCCCACTTTGACATCTTGAATACCTCCTATTCTATATTATAGGTGGTGTCATATTGGGTGTCAACAAATTTAATATAACTATTTTCTGACCTACAAATATAACTATCCATATTTTCAGCATATTTGTCTCTGGATTTGTTTATGTACCTCTAACACTCGTGCTATCTCCACGGCTGTGACGTTCTCGCCAAACGTGGACGCCCATGCATCAAACTGACCGAAGCCAAGCCGCTGTAAGGTATCATACTGCAGATAGCGCATATTCGTATACATTTCCGTCATACTGTTGCTGATGGGGGTTCCGGTTGCTACACTTTATACACTACAGAAAACGCCGAAAATACGTTATTCCAAGCCAGTAGGAGGGAGTAACTAACTCCCATCCTTTCGCATCATGTTACGTGTTCAAATTGATACAAATATTTCTTTGGCGCTATCGTTTTACATTTATCGCAAATGCCGTAAAACCAACACTTTTCAAAAAGACAGATGCACCCCAATGGATGCTATCGTTATTTTGCCCCCAATGCCCTTATATCAAAATAAACAGCCGATTTCCATACAGAATAATAGCCTTCGCTCATATCTTGTAAAAAACTGTGCGTGTATGATATAATATGATAAACTTTTAGAGTTAAACATATATTACATAGGGGGAGGCTTTTACATCAATGAAATATACTAAAGACACATTACAGTTTTGGACTTCGCCACTTTCCAATACAGAAGAACAACGTGTAGAAAATACTGTTTCAATGATAAAAAATGCCGTTACAGGATATGATGAGTTATCAAATTGTACAATGGAAATTTTTGCACAAGGATCTTATACTAACAATATTAATGTTAGACAAAACAGCGATGTGGATATCTGCATAATGCTAACGTCTACGTTCTTTGGAAATTATATTGATGGCAAAAATGCAGCAGATTATGGATTTATCGATGGTTCTATTTCATATACCGATTATAAATCTCTTATTATTAAAGCATTAAAAGCAAAATTCGGAAATAATGCTATTTCTATTGGAAATAAATGTATTAACATTAAGGAAAATACCTATCATGTAAATGCAGATGTGGTTCCTGCTTTTCAATATAGAGATTACAAAACCATTGGTAGCATAACCCTGGAGAAGTACATAGAGGGTATCAAATATTTCGCAAAGGATGATACCATCTGTGGAAGATCTTCCCACTAAAATCTATCAGCAACTCCTGCACTTCCTCAAGTCCTGAAAGGAAGCCGCTGAAAAGTCGTGCTAGATTTTATTAAACCTTCAAATTCTCTATACTCTCCTTCGTGAGACCAGTATATCTCACAATCTTTTCTATAGGCTCACCATCCGATATCATATTCCGGGCAATTTTAAACTTTTCTTCTTGTTTCGCTTCACGTCTTGCATTGTGTAATGCCTGTGCCTCATCATGCCTTGCTTTCGCACGGAGCCTTTCCTTCTCACGGAATTCTGATGAGGCTGTAATCGTATAATAAGCATTGATCGCCTGGCTCATAACTGGCACCTCCATCTCTTTAATCTTCTCCAGTTCCTCTTCCGTTTCCGCCTTGAACAGCGAAAGCCACAGCAGTAACATATCATCTTCACCCACATCTGACGGCAATTTAGGAAGCTCAAAGAAATGAAATCCCATTTTATCCGACAGCAGCGTATGGCGTGTGACCTCCAGCGGCTGGAAGAAAGAATGATATTCTTCACATTCAAACAACAGAAAATCTATAATACTGATAACTATTGTGCGCGGTAGTGTTGAATAGCTCTGTCCGGTAAGCAGCGCTGATGAAAACTCCCTCGCCCAATAGTACATGACCCTCTCCGGATAATCCGCCTCATTGCAGACCTGTACTTCTAGATCCACACGCTGTCCATTCACAGTCATATTGATATCCAGCCTGCAGAATTTGTCCCCCAGATTCTCAGGCGGCATCTCCGGGTTCCGTATCACAAACTGCCCGATACCCTCTAATGGTATTCCGAGCAGGTCTGCCACCAGCTTCTTTAAAAGCTCCGGATACTGTACAAACAGCATTTTGAACAATGTATCTGTCTTAAACGTATATTCAAGTTTCCGCACGGCATCATCTCCCTTAAATCTTATAATCTCCCTTATGGATAATATACCATATCCGATAACTGATTTCCATAAAGATTTTTACGCCAGGTCACTTTTCATCTCCATCCAAAAGGTATACATAGAAGCATTCCAGATATTTCACATCATGCCGTTTGCTTATCGTAACAGGCGACAGGTTTATTTTGGCAA
>CAJUBQ010000177.1 GCA_910584595.1 uncultured Eubacterium sp. | reverse complement strand
CCATATCCTTGTTTCATAGTTATCCTCCTTTAATGCTTGCTAAAATATAAAAATCCGAGAAATCTTTAGCGATTTTCTCGGATAACTTTTTTATCATGAAAATGTTATTTGGGGTAATAATAGAATCCGCCACCTAACTTTAGGTAACGGATTCTAACATTAAACATCTGGACGAACAAGTATTAGGTCATTTAAGTCAACGTCGTCACGAGCATAAAGCTGGGGAATATTTTCACCAGGAATGTCTTCCAATAGTAATTCAGCTATAGCTTGATTAAATGCAGTTTGCAGTGAATGTCCAAACCCTATAGATGAATACAACTGGGCGGCAAACGTGCAGGCTGTATCATCTCTGATAGAATCTGACATACCGATTGCAGCTTCTATATGCTCCACGACACTTTCGGCCTGTGTTTCCGAAAAGCAGGCGTTAAAAACAACCAGACGTATTGTATCAGATGCAGTTGACATGGCCATTGTAATTGCTTCCTTTGTAACGGTCTTTGTGCTTCCATCTGGATTCAATAAAGCAAGTTCCCCCGATTTGGCACCATGACCACTAAAATGAACGATTGTGGGGTTTGTTTCATTGATTGCCTGCAATATATCTGATGCGCGAGTAGCCCACCGACTTTCGAAATGAACCGAGTCACGATATTCTGATAGGCGGATTTTTTGCTGTATAGAGCGTGCCTCTTCGTCAAGAGAAAGCTGCGGCGTATCTTTGGGGTTTGCAGCAAGAAATAAAACTGTGATTTTTTCAGGTATCGCTTTTAACCGTTCAATTTCCAACTGCATTTGCGATTGGGCATTTCCGTATTCCCTTAATGAGCGCTCAAATGAAGATGCCCGGCGCAGTGCGTCCTGCTGACGTTTTTTCTCTGCCTCCATGTTCTTTTTGTTTACTTTTGCCTCCTCATTCCTGTAGTTTTTCTCTGCAGTAGATCGTTCTTTTTCTTTTTGGGCGATTTTTTTCTGGATATCACCACATTTCTTCTGGATATCAGAAATGGATTTTTCTGCCCGTTCAATTTCATTGAGTTTGGATCTTATGGTAGATTGGCTTTTTGTTCGGCCGATAGCGCCCTTGGCTGATATGATCTTCTTCTGTAGTGGTGCTATTTTGGCCTGTTCCTTTGCCATGTCTTGGTTTAGTTTCGATATATCTTCCTGCTTTTTTAACAAAGTATTTCTGTATGTATCAAGCTGAGACAAAAAATCACCTTCTTTCTTTTCCATGATTATACAGTTTAATCCTTTCTAAAGCAATAAAAATGTTGGTCTTCTTCAAAAATCGCAAAACATCTGACAAAGACTCTTCTGGATAGTTTTTAACGATATAAAAATGGCAATGCCTGTGCTAACGGTCTGGGTGACGTTTCCACATTTTTTTCAGGAATGGGTTTCCCACGTTCATCAAGATACTTATTTGCCAGCTCAGGTGTCACCTGTGCGTAGACAGTTGTTGTTATGATGCTGGCATGTCCCAGAAAGGCTTTTATTGTTACAAGTGAATCCCCAGCCTCAAGCATATGGACTGCTATCGAATGCCTGAATGAATGAGGGGAATATCCTTTTTCAAGAAATTTGTCTGGATGTTCCTGCCTGCAGGCAGCCAGATATTTTCTTACAATCCCCTCCACACATGATATCGACATATGCTCATTGGTGCGGCTTGAAAAGAGATGCCTGTTCTGTATGTCGGGGTCATTTGAACAAAATCCACGGCTTTTCATATAGCCCTTTAACAAAACCGTGCAGTTTTGGGGGATGGTGACAATCCTCGACTTGTTCCCTTTTCCAGTCAGCTTTATTCTTGTCGGGTCAGAGAAGGAAATGTCCTTTATCGTGATGTCACAGAGTTCCTGCGCCCTTGCGCCTGTTGCATAGAGGACACTCAGCAGAGTTATGTCCCTCTGCCCGGTCAATGTATTGGCATTTGGCGCGGAAAGGATGATGCATACTTCTTCTTTGGTAAAATATTTGATGGAAGCATTTTTAGGCTCTTTCTTTTTCGGGGTTTTTACCATCGCCGTATAAAAAGACATGGATTCTGTGAAGTCCTTGTCCGCTGCATATTTTGCGAATGCCATGAGCGCAGCCCTCCGCAGGTTCCGGGTTTTCACTGTACAGTGCCGCTGTTCTTCCAGATACGCGAGGAAACTGTCAACAGCATCGCCGCCGAGTAGTTCAAAAGTCACTTTGTCCGGCTGGATCCCCTTTTCATCTGAAAAATACGCAAACAGAAGCCGGAATGCGTACTGGTAGGCTTTCAAGGTGTTGCTGCTGACACCTTTGGAAGATGGGAGGTATTCTGTGAAGAACCTCTCCAATAATGGCAGTATTGATCCTTTTTTCATTCGAAATCCACCTCCGGGAAAATATATCCTATGGACTGTTCCATGCGATCCTGTGAGTCTTTATATAAAGTATAATCTGTTGCAAGATACCGTTCCGTTTCCAAAAGCGATCTGTGCCCCAGGTATGCGGAAAGATATGGAATAAACTGCTCCATCGTCCGCCCTTTATCTTCTGCCTGCAGGAAGGACTTATAAGTAAAGTAGTGCCGAAGGGTATGCGGGGAGATTGCGCGTCCGTACTTCTCCTGCCGCTCATTGCTTATCCCGGCCTGTTCCATGACTGACAGGAACCAGTTCCGGAAAGTCCATCCAAGGTATGGCGTGCCGGGGACGCGGTCGCTTTCAAAAACATAAACGGAATCCGGGTTTTCAGAAATCCGCCGTTTTTTATATGTTTCCAGCAGGCTTGTCAGGGACGGATCCATTGGGACATCGCGCTCCTTATTATTTTTCGCTTTCTTAATGTGCAGGATTCCCGCCCCGAGATCTACATTTTCCCAACGCAGCGCAAGTGCTTCGCCAAGCCTCAGTCCGCAGCCATAAAGCATACGCAGCAGCATGGGGAATATCCGGGATGACTTTGTGCTTCCACGGCGGTTCCCTAAAAATTCATCCGCAACATGGATGATCGCCTGGAACTCTTCATCAGTAAAAGTATAAGGGATATACCCAGACTGTTCTCTCATATATCCTGGTTCAAAAGCCGGGATTTTCAATGCGTTCAGGTATCTGGAGAATACCCGGACATGGGTTATCCGCCGGTTCTTTGACTGGGGCTTGCAGGACAGGGAATCCAGCCATCTGCTGATGGTCTCCTCTGTCAATGCTTTCCCCTGGACAGGGTTTTCCGAGATAAAGATGTCGAGGGACTTAAATGTCGCTTCATATCCACGTGTTTGTTGTCCGGCATCCCGGATCATTATTAGAAAGTTTTTAAATTCGGATGCAAAAACACTTTGAAATATATAAGCCATGAACTCAATCCTCCTTAAGGTAATCCGCAAATTTTCCGCCTGCTTCCGGCACTGGAAGTGCGCAGGAGCGCAGGCTCTCCGTTGAAAGCGCTACATAATATGATATCGCCGCGTTATCTTCATGTCCCAAAAGCCGGCTTACAGCTTCAAAAGGAACATCTTCGGAAACCAGTTCACTTGCGAAAGTCATGCGCAGTGAGTGTGAGCCATGATGGCGGCCTTTCGGAGCGATCCCAGCCAGCTTGAAATATTTGTCAGCTACTACTGAGACTACAGACCGGGACAGCTGCGTTTTCCTATAAGTAAGGAAAATGTATGGCTCATCTGTCTTTGGACGGCCATTTTCAATATAGTCCCGTAATGCATCCTCAATCTCCGGAAGTAATGAAAGGGTCTGCGGGACATCGGTTTTGAATTGGATGTAGGAAATCTTCCTGTTTTTGAAATCAACATCCGGGAAACAGAGAAGGCGGATATCAGAAGCCCTCATGCCCAGCCGGACAGCCAGCAGGAGGATTGCGTAATCCCGCTTTCCCATAGGAGTACTACGATCCACACATGACAGGAGCCTTTCTACTTCCTCATATGTATAAACAGAAGGTGCTCTTTGTGGATAACGTACCCTTGGGAGAATGCCTGAATAATTGGCGGCTATGGTTCCCTGTTCCACAAGATAAGAAAAGAATCTTCTTGCATATGTGGCAAAGATTGCCCGGTTTGCTGATTTTTCAAAAGCCTGCTGTACACAGGACGCATTAACTTCTCCCCATGAAGTAATCCCGTTTTCCGAAAAGCAACGGAGCATTTTTACAAGCTGTGAATGGTATTGGCGCACCGTGATTTCTTTATAACCGTCATCCCGGAGAGTCTGGAGAAAAGCCTCCAGTTCACATTCAAAGCATTCAGGGCATTGGTATAAAATCCTGAGCCGGGCAAAAGTATAACTCTTTCCGTTTGTGTATTCATCAAGACGGCGGATTACTGTAGATTTAAAGCCAAGTGTTTTGGAATCCCATTCTTTCAGCCGTGCTTCAGACTTCAAGAATTCCTGCCCGATTTCAGGTGTGTATTCTGTATACCCCAATGCATTAGCATAACGAATCAAGAAATCGATCTGCCCCCTGTAATGCGTAAAAGATGATTTACTATAACCTTTTTCCCGTAGAAAATCTATGAAGTCATCCTTTAGCTGGTACCAATAACTGCTTTTTTCGTTCATTTTGAACCTCCTATGTAATGAATTTAGCCTTAGCAATGGCCATACATAGGATTATACCGTAACCCAAGGTTATCCGAGCAAACCATGTGGTAATGCCCGGATTTACAAAAGAAACAAAGATTAAGGAGGATAACTATGAAGCAAGGATATGGATTT
>CAJUBQ010000176.1 GCA_910584595.1 uncultured Eubacterium sp. | reverse complement strand
AGAATTCAAAAATTACGCAAGACTCCGAAATGGAGTGGAAACTGTTCCGTCAAATTTCCGTAAGAATTACCATTTGGAAAAGATTCCCCGTGGGAAACAGTGTGGCAAGTTCTTTTTCGGATGCAAAATAGCAGCGTTGAATTTCCGAGAACTCTTCAATTATGTGAAGGGCTTAGGACATTATGCCAAAAATCCAGCACTTGCATAAAACAAAGCAGGGAATACCCAGTATATATGCTCAAAAGTTCGGCGATATACTACAAAATATGAATTTTTCAAGGCACTATAGGAATAGGGGCAAATTTATTTATGGTTTTGACCCCAACATCATTATATATAACTATGATAATTTGCGTGAGTCCTATTTACGAAATATATGTGACTGTAAGCGGGAAGAAGTGCATTCTATTACAAAAAGCGAGGAATTGCGCGAGTTTGATGACCAGTCGGGGTGGAATATTTATCGTGTCCATGGACGAATTCCGGTTGTAGATAAAGATATAGAAAAAAAGAGTGACAGTGTCATTTTGTCGGAATCTGATTATTATCAGGAAGAACGGATTAATTACAGCTGGACAAATATTTTACAGTCTTATGCTATTGCAAAGGCAATTCTGATTTTTATAGGATTTTCAGGCGCGGATTATAATTTTCGCAGAATTCTTAAATATGTAGATAAAGAAGAGGTATCATCGCATGGACGATACATCTTTTTTTCGGTAGATGATATTGTAAACGCAGTTTTTGCAGAAGAATTAAAAAGTGGGGAGGACCTAAGTGAATGCATAAAAATTATGAATATAACAAACTCGAAATATGCATTTGAAAAGATGTTTATAAACTATTTGGTTCATGCACAGACTCTATATTGGAAAAATCATGGTTTAGAAGTAATCTGGTCGTCTCACGAAGAACTGCCAGGTGTTTTAGAATCTCTGTATATGAAAAAATCGTAAATATTGTGCATCTTTCTATCATTTACTTATTTTTTTTGTGATCAAGAAACACTATTTTACAACTTTATAAATGATACCCCTGTTTCTTAACTAGCTGTTTTAAGGCATTTATTAAGGCATTTGATTTTATGCTGGTTTCGACTTTTTCTACGAAAATGGCATAAAATACCTGCTGGCGAATCTGTTCGCTTAGCGCAAACCGAAACTCCTGCACGCTTTCTGTCTGATATTTAAAAAACGCCTCGTCCCGGTATGGCAGCAGCTTCATCGCACAGTATGAAATGTTAATCAGATTGACCAACATTTCAATCCCTTTGCAGCTGCGGACCATGTAACTGCACAGTGACCAGAAAGTTTTCTGTTCGTAGTAACTGACTTCTATTGGCCACCGAAATGCATACAGCATCAGGGGAATAAACTGCATCCGGCTGCTCCCCGTCTGGTTCAGCGGGGATTACTCCTGCCATGCGCAGAATATCTGCAGCCGTTCCGGAAAAACTGTGCTGAAAAACAAACGTCTGCTGCCCTCTGCTTTATCAGCGGATGTGACATATGCCAGGACTGTCCTTTTTCCAAAAATGTTAGTAAGGACACGACGTGCGGCCATGTAATAATCACTGATTTTTTCATCAGACAGCGTAAAATCGTTTTGAATGGAAAGTTTTTTCCCATGCAGCGCAGGACGCCCTCTTTTTCCGGTGCGCTGCGGCGGCAGGTCATAAATGACAGAATCAGACCTGGCATTTCCTATCATGTCAAGGTTTTCGTATTCGTCTATGATGGAAACAAGGTTTTTCTTTACATACCAGCTGTCGCAGAGGATGATGACATTTTTCTTTTCATGGAATACAGGCATAACATGCCGTATCATGGATGCAGCCAGTTCCAGCTTGGATTCCTTTTTCTGCCACATGCGGTATCCAAGCGGGACGGACAGGTAGTGGATCCTGCCTTTGTTCCATACAGGGACACAGACCATTACACTTACGAAGCAGTGACCGTTCAGATAATTTGAACCGTTATGCGCAGCATGGTCAAAAAGCTTTGAAACATCCTCGAATTTTTTGCCAAATTTCGAAATCATTGTGTCATCAATGCACAGAAACACAGGCTGTGACTGTAGTTTTTCTGGTATGAGATTCAGGGCCATGTCCGCAGTGGCATTCATGAATCTGGAATAATCCGCCTTTGCATAGGAACATGCATAATAAAATGCATTCAGGGATTTTTTCGTAATCCCTGCTAAAAAATGTCTGTACAAGGAACGGATGGAGGCCGCTGACTCCATAGCAAGTATAGATAATGCCAGCAGAAACAGGGTTTCAATAGTCGGTGCGGAAAAAGTTTTAAAATAAATATAAAAATAACGGTACAGTCTACCAATTAGATTATTTTCGTTGTATAATAAGTCTAACGTACAAGGTCACTCTCTTTCGTATAGTTTTGTGTGCAAACTTATTATACACGAGAAAGTGCCTTGTGCGTTATTTTATTTTTCAAAAAGTTGTAAAGTGGTGATCAAGAAATTAATGAACAAGAAAAAGGGCCATTTGCGCAGCCCTTTTTCTGCATATGGAAAATTATAGCAATTGTATCCCATGCTTTGCACACGTTTCCGCCATTTCCGGTTGCCAAATGGAGCACTGTACTTCTCCAATATGTGCTTTCCGCAGGAAAAACATACAGATTCGCGACTGTCCGATGCCGCCGCCGATCGTATACGGCAGCTGTTTGTTTAAAATTGCTTTTTGAAACGGCAGTTCACCGCGCTGCGGGCATCCGGCTTTGATAAGCTGATCGGATAAAGATTTTTCATCTACGCGGATTCCCATAGAAGACAGCTCCAATGCGATATCAAGCACAGGATAATAAACCAGGATATCCGCATTTAACAACCAGTCGTCATAATCCGGCGCACGTCCGTCATGTTTTTCGCCGGAAGCCAGCTTATCCCCAATCTGCATCAGGCAGACAGCGCCTTTTTCTTTTGTAATACTGTATTCACGTTCTTTTGGCGTTTGATTTGGATACAGATCTTCTAACTGCTGGGTGGTAAGAAAATAAATATCATGTGGCAGTATTTCATGAATATAATCGTACTGTACAGCCATATATTTTTCTGTTTTCCGCAGCGCCTTATAAACCATCTTTACGGTTTCCTGCAGATATTCCATTGTGCGGTCTTCTTTTGTAATTACTTTTTCCCAATCCCATTGGTCTACAAAGATCGAGTGGATATTGTCCGTTTCTTCGTCGCGGCGAATGGCATTCATGTCAGTATACAGGCCTTCACCGGCAGAAAAGCCGTATTTGTGCAGTGCAAACCGTTTCCATTTGGCCAGGGAATGTACGACTTCTGCGTTTTGGCCATTCATTTCTTTGATATCAAAGGCAACCGGACGTTCTACGCCGTTTAAGTTGTCGTTTAGTCCGGATTCCGGTGTGACAAACAAAGGAGCAGATACACGAGACAGATTCAGTGTGAGTGAAAGCAGGTTTTGGAAAAAGTCTTTCACCGTTTTAATTGCGATCTGTGTGTCATGCAGATTTAACTCTGATTGGTATTGCTCTGGTATTAATAAGTGTTCCATAAGTAGATGCCTCATTCTTTCCTTAAAATTTTAGTATGCTATAAAATGGTATTAAGGAACTGTTCAAAAATCCTGCGCACTATTTCAAAGTTATTTCTGAACAGTTCCTAACTTGCCATATCGTTATATGCTTTGAGAAATAAAGGGAACAGTTCTATGGGTGATCTGAACTGTTGCAAATAAAGTCATGGATATAGGGATACAGCTTGTCGCTATGGATAATGTAACTTCCATGATCTTCTCCGGGAAGGATAATAAGCTGCGAATATGGAAGCTTTTCAGCGATCAGTTTCGTATGCGCAGATTTAACAATATCATGTTCTCCGGCAAGTACCAGCACCGGTATATGAATCTTTGCGAGCGCTGACGGATTGATCTTTGGTTCTTCCAGCATCATGCGGTCCAGCGGATTGCCGCTTTTTTTATAATGTTGTTTTATTTTATGCAGGAATGTCCGCTTTATGCCGCGCGGGTTTAAATTCGCGCCGCTTACGATCAACCGGCTGATCAGACCAGGATAACGCAGTGCAAGCAGCAGGCCGATGATACCGCCGTCACTGAATCCGTATAAAACGGCAGATCTGATTTCTAAAGAAGTTATCAGTTGCGCGATGTCTTCGGTCATACCGAGATAACTGTATTCCTCCGTAGGATTACTGGCGCCGTGACCTCGGCTGTCAATGGCATAGACGGTATATGCTTTTGAAAGGAGAGGGATCAGGGCATCAAAAATCGTGTGATCTTCACCGTTTCCATGCAGCAAAAGCAAAGGCGGGCCTTCGCCTGTCTTTTCATAGAATAAGATTTGGCGGTTAATATGAATATACATTGAAAGATCCTTTCCGATTATCATTTATAATAATAATATCCAATGAAAGTAACTGTACATACTGTAATTTACTTTATCATAATATATCGTTTATTTCAATCTGCAAAAGTGAAATTATGGGTAGAAATGTTTCTAAAATGTAACAGTTCAGGCAGGTCTGCACATTTACTGTGCTGACCGTATGAAAATGTAGTGGTTTCCAGCCCATCGCAAAGCGATTTCTAATGGCTGGATACGTAACAGTTCAATGGGTTATCTGAACGGGTTTTCGACACTTGCAAAATCAAAAATCTTCTACAAACCGCATAACTGTGGCTTTTTTTATGTCAATAAAAATTTAATGTTGTATGGTGTTGTGTTTTACGTGAAACATTGCTATAATGGTGGTATGAAACTTTGGTACGATAGAAAATCAAAAAATCCTACTTA
>CAJUBQ010000175.1:1446-4893 GCA_910584595.1 uncultured Eubacterium sp. | reverse complement strand
ATTTACGGGAGTTGCAGAACAGGGGATAAGAATTTCGGATTGAGTGAAATGGGTAAAGTCAATAAAAGCAGTCACGTAACAGAAATCCATAAAATTCCGGAGTGTGGCGGATATTTAATGTATATATTGGTGCTTGTATACACAAATCTTGACGAAAACCTGCTCCCTGTATATAATTATTTCATTATAGATGAATTGAATTAACTGAAAGGCATGATGAAAATGGGCAAGCAAGTATTGTTGATAAATGATCTGGCAGGATATGGAAAGGTGGCATTATCGGTCATGCTTCCATTGATGTCATATATGGGGTACCAAATATATAATCTTCCCACTGCGTTAGTATCAAATACGTTGGATTATGGCAAATTCGATATTCTTGAAACAACAGATTATATGAAGAACACTATTAAAGTATGGGAGGAATTGGGATTCTGCTTTGATGTGATAGCGACAGGCTTTATTGTTTCAGAGGAGCAGGTAAAAATTATAGAAGAATTTTGTCGAAAGGAAAGCATGAAAGGAACCCTGATATTTGTTGATCCAATTATGGGAGATGAAGGAACCCTGTACAATGGAGTTACAGAGCAAACGGTTGCACATATGAAGAAACTGGTAGGAGTAGCCGATTATATTGTACCAAATTATACTGAAGCGGCCAGACTTACAGGAGTGGAGTATCATGAATCTGCAACAATCTCGGAGGTAGATGAAATGATTCAAAGGCTTGGTAATATGGGCGCAAAATCGGTAATCATCACAAGCATTCAGCAGGATGGCAAAGATGTGGTTGCAGGCTTCGATCATAAAACGAAACAAAGATTTACAATTCCTTTTTATAACATTCCGGTCAGGTTTCCGGGTACGGGCGATATTTTTTCTTCCGTTTTATTGGGAAAACTGATGGAGGGAAACAGCCTGTATGACAGTACAAAAAAAGCCATGGACACTGTGAGCAGCCTGATTGAAAACAATAGAAACAATACAGATATATATAAGGGAATACCGATTGAGAAGGAGTTGGAGGTGCTTAAAATATGAAAAAACCTGGAATCCAGATCACATTGATTGATCAAAAAGGCACGAAAGGATGTCATAGGGGTCACAAAATAGGTGATAGTTTTGATTTTGATACAGAGCGTGGAAAACTCTGTCCTATGGCTATGCATGTTGCATTTCCATATATTGATATTTTAAGATACGGCGGCGAAATACCCGGACAGGAGAAGGGGACAGCGGTTTTTGCCTGCCCTGATGTGGACACATTAAATGTCTTTAAAATAGAACGGATTGATGTTTTGGATGACGATTCGCCATAAGGTTGGCTTTTAATTGTACGATGTGACTGGTAAGTTTGTGGACTATTGGTTATAGACGATGTATAGATAACAGGAGGAAATGATATGACTGTTTCAGAAATCATGGTTAAAATGGTAAAGTATTCAAAAGGAAATCTTCATGATATCAATCATTTTATGAAAGTGTATGCCTATGCAAAAACGATTGCAGAGTGTGAGAAAGTAGCGGATGATGAACAGAGAATAATAGAAATTGCGGCTATTATACATGATATTGCGTGTCCTTTGTGCCGGGAAAAATACGGAAATACAAATGGAAAACTTCAGGAAAAAGAAGGCGCTGTATTAGCTGAAGAATTCCTGAAGGGTACAGGGCTGTCGAACGAGATGGTGAACCGTATCATCTTTTTGGTCGCACATCATCATACTTTTCAGGAGGTTGACGGGATTGATTACCAGATTTTGCTGGAAGCTGATTATTTGGTTAATGCTGACGAATCCGGATATCAGGAAGCCAATATCAGAAATGTTATAGATTGTGTTTTTAAGACATCATCAGGAAAAATGCTTCTGCAATCCGTTTATGGGATTGCAGAAGGCAACCGCTGATTTGATAACAAATATGTATTTTGTAAACAGGTCAATCTGCTATGTATAGATTGACCTGTTTTAATTTGTGGCATTTGGACTTAATTCAAAATGAGAATGAAAGGTTTTCAGAAGCCCTTCTTTTTGCAGCTTTGATAATTCTACAGACATTGCTGCACGTTCTACACAGAGGAAGTCGGCAAGCTGCTGGCGGTCAAAGGGAATGTCAAAAGAAAGTGATCCTTGTCTGGCTGCTTCAGCAGATAAATAGGAAAGCAGCTTATCACGTGTTTTTCGCTTGCTCATGTGCGTTATCTTCTCGTTAAACAACAGTGTCTTTTGGGCAAAAGCTGTAATCAGGTTTTTAATCAGGCGGTTATGATGGCTGCAGGCAGCGGAACACATGGTAATCAGGCGGTTCATATTTATTTCCACAATTTCACAATTTTCTGTCGCAACAACACTGACGCTGAGAACTGCATCAGGAATGGCGGCAAAGGGTTCGGCAAAGTAGTCGCCCGGCATAAGATTTGTCATAACGTTCCGGTTTCCCCATAAATCTTCCTGAATGACTAAAGCAGTCCCAGACGCAAGCAGGCTGATACAGTCCGTACAATCTCCTGCCTGAAGGATGTATTGATTTTTGGCGTTTTTTCTGACTTTTGCTCCGATACACTTTAGCGAGGTTAAAATCTCGTCATCGGATAATCCTGCAAACAGCGGGCATTTTTTTAATACGTTTAAAAATTTTTCCAAAATCTCACCTCTTTGTTTGAATTCAAACATACTTGCTCTGCTTATTTTACTATAATGTAATCACCAAAGCAAGAAAATAAATAAAGGAGGATATCATGATAAAGTACGAGGAATGGAAGGATAAAAAGAAAGACTTCTTCAAAGTGGATGTACGCCATGTGCAGGGAAATTTCTTTCCCGGCTTACAAAGACGTGCCATGACGCTAAAAGCCGGGGAGGGAATTGAGGTCATACAGACTTTTGAACCTTACCCGCTATATAAGGAGATGGATATGCTGGGGTATATACATCATACAGAGAAGCTGGCAGAAAATGAGTTTCATGTCTGGTTTTACCGGACAGAGGAAAAAGAGCCGGAAGGCTCTGCACCATACCGTCCGCTTGCATTGCTGAATTATCCTATGATTGATGAGGACTTAGGGCGTATCGCGGCGGATTTTTGGCAGGCAACATGGCAGAGTGAGAAGCGCACTCTCCCCTATGAAATGCGTCTGCTTCTTTCCCTGACAAATGCAGTTGGCGCAGGAAGAATGAGGCAGGCTGTGCGGGAACTGGTAAAGGCATATATCTATGGTCTTGAATCCGCAGCGCTGGATGATGTGTTTGAACTTTTGGCATGGAATCAGGGGATCGGATTTTTCAGCTCGGAAATTGGACCTTCACCGCTTTTTCAAGCGTATAAGATGATTAAGACGCAGGAACAAAGAGGCATAAGCAGGGAAGAAATCTGCACCGAGATAAAAGAAAAGTTTGGCGAAAAAAATCAGGAAGTGCAAGTGTTGTAACAGGAAAGAAAGATAGGAGG
>CAJUBQ010000175.1:0-1346 GCA_910584595.1 uncultured Eubacterium sp. | reverse complement strand
AGGAGGGATAAATAATGTATGGAATTGATTTACTGATGAAAGAACATGAGAATATCGTAGCACTGACTAAGCATTTAAGGAGAACCTGCTGTGCTGTGATTGAGGGGGCAGACATTGATGTTCAGGAGTTTCTGGAGTGTATTGATTTTGCAAGAACTTATGCAGACAAGCATCATCATGGAAAGGAAGAACAGATATTGTTTCGGTTTATGCTTAATAATTCCGATCCTGTTGCAGAAAAACTGGTGCGCAATGGAATGCTGGTGGAACATGACTTCGGAAGATTCCATATCGGGGAATTGGAGAACGCAGTTAAGCAGTATGCCAGTGTTCCGACTACAGAAGGAAAGCTGGATATCGTCACCCATGCATCGGGTTATGTGGATTTATTGCAGCGTCACATTGAGAAAGAAGATACCGTCTGCTACACTTATGCATTACGAACACTGTCAGAGGAATGCAAAGCGCAGATTGATGAACAGACAAGAGCGTTTGAGAAAAAAGCGGAACAGGACGGCATACAGGAGAAATATATTACATGGTTAGAAAAAAGGAGATAGGCGAATGGGTAAAGTTGTTGATTTCACAAAAACAGTTTCAGAGCTGGTAAGTGAAAATCCTGAAATAAAAGAGGTATTGGCAGAAGCAGGGTTTAAGGAAATTATAAAGCCTATGTCTTTAGCTGTAATGGGTAAGGTAATGACGATACCAAATGGAGCTGCCATAAAAAATATTCCTATGGACAAAGTTTTTGAAACTTTTGAGAAACATGGGTTTGAGGTGAAAACAGAAACATCTTGAACGGGTGGTTAAAAATCAGGCTGAGGGAAGGAGCAAACGAACAGTATGGAAAAAATAAAAAATATAGACAAGGCAGAAATTTTAGTTTTAAAAGAACAGGTTGCTTACCAAAGCAATCAGGTTGTAAGCAGGACTTTAGCACAAAATAATGCGCTGAGTGTCACATTGTTTTCTTTTGACAAGGGAGAAGAAATCAGCAGCCATGAGTCCAGTGGTGATGCCTTTGTGATTTGTTTGGATGGCGTTGGCGAGATTACGATTGATGACAAAAAGTATGAACTGCATGAGGGAGAATCTATCGTAATGCCCGCAAAACACCCTCATGCGGTCTTGGGTAAAGAGCAGTTTAAAATGTTGCTGGTTGTTGTATTTTAGCGAAAGGGGGATGCGGCATGAGGGTGAATGTAGATCAGAATGCTTGTATTGGATGCGGGCTGTGTGTTGGGATGGCACCTGATGTATTCCGTATGAATGACGATGATAAGGCGGAGGGGTATCAGGACTCTGCACCGGAAAACGAAAGCATGGTACAGGATGCCGTTCGT
>CAJUBQ010000174.1 GCA_910584595.1 uncultured Eubacterium sp. | reverse complement strand
AAAACATCTATTTAATTAGTATATCGTCTACCTAACTTTGAGGAAAAGCGTGATTAATAATATTTCTTCAATTTCTTCATCCTCTAATTCCCACCAAGAATACAATTTTTTATATTGCAAAGAATTCTCCAACTCTTTTGATTCATTACTGCTTTTTTCCTCATTTGCATCATTTGTAATCACATCTGAGATTTCTTGAATATCTAATTTACATTGTAACAAATATTCATCTACAAATTTGTAACCATAAACAGCACTATCCACAATATTGTTCCTATCGTAATATATAATACCTGATTTTGATGAACAGTTTTGCCACGAATATGGTGTCTTTCCAGATTTTATATGTATAGATGAAATAATAATGTATTTTAATACTCTCTCTATTTCATTCTCTATATATACTTTAGGCTCAAATGTTATTTCATCTACTATCTTATATATTTTTTCAAAAGCTATTAAAGAAAAAATAAGTGTTCTAATATTATAGTGCCGCTTACTTTCAAATAAATTAACAATCATCTGCTTCTTATCTAATAAGTATCTCTCAACCTCATCATCTTTAATGTACTTTTTTACCACAGACACAAATATATCCTGTAAATTGGATTCATACCGTATCGTCAATCCAATTAACTTTTCTTTTACTTTTTTATACAAAATATCCTCAGCAAATAATTGCTCCGTTCTTTTAAATAATTGCTCCCTTGTATAACCCTTGTTATCCTGCTGCTTGTCGGAGTTTTTTTCATCTAATATTATTTTCTCGTTCAACGCCACCTGAAATTTACTTGATAGTTCTCTTGAAAAACTCATTCTTCCTATCTCTTTTTGATTTGCCACTAAAATGATCCTCACATCATTATGCTCAACTAAATTATTTATCATACCTAATACTTTGTTGATTTCAATCTCACATCTTTCCAAATCATCAAAAACAATAATTGATTCTTTCACATCTTTGATATCTGATAAATCCGGCAAATCATTTGTATCAATATTAAAATATTTCATACCTGTTGCAATTAGCTTTGATGTAAAGGAAATACCTTTTTGCAGGGCTATACTCTTTTTTTCTCCCAACTTACGCGCAATAATCTCCCCAAACATAGCTGTGTATATTTCGTTAATAACCTCATCGGGAGAAGAAGCACCATATAATGATATATAATAAATTTTCTTTTCTGGTATTTCATTTTCAAGTTCTTTTAGTAATTTTTCTTTTACAAAATAAGTCTTACCAGAACCCCAATCCCCATCAATCATCACAGCTTGATTATATCGTTCTTCTTTAATATACTCTACCAACTGATTGATAATTATCTCATCTTTCATTTCTTCCAAATGCCTCCTATCCTTTATATACTTTCTCTTTCTGTATATATTTCTATTCTATTTTTTTCTCGAAATTTCAAGTTTCTTTCTTGTGAAAAAGCAATATGCTACGCAAATATATTTACAAAACATGAGAAAGCATATTCTAACTTTCATATGTAGATATCGGCACTTTCATATGTTTTCTTGCATCTATTTTAAAAATTAAATATATTGAAGCCCCCTTCTTTTTTAATATAATCTTTTTTAATCTCGACCGTCATAATAGCCCAAAATACTGTAATGGCTTTTAGAACAGCATATCCAAAACTACTGAATTAAACAAGGGCAGCTATAACAACATATAACTGCCCTGACGCTGTGTAACAACATATTTAATTTATCTGTACCGGATTACCGGACACTGTTTTGTCTTTTTTCCCACTTTCCTGCGTTCCAGAGCAAAGACCATATCCCCGGTACGCTCAAAATACCCTGTGTCCTTTTTCCAGCTTACGCCGCATTTACAGTGCTGCAAGCCGATGAACTGCTGTTTCATCTTCCTTCCGCAGTTCGGGCATACCTTTCTGCTCATGCCTTTTTTCTTGGTTTTCGGCTTGTCTGCATCTTCTGCCTTTTTCTGTTTCTTTTCCAGAAGCCCGTTCTCCGCAATCCTTGTTTCATAACGTGGCAGGCGGTAAAGGTACAGACGGTGTATTTCATCAAAGGAAGCCTTTTCTGCTACCGCCCTTACCTTCTGAAAGATTTCCCCCGCAATCTTTTCACTGTCCCCTCCTTCCGGCAGACTGCCATGCTCCCTGTAATAATCACAAGTCTTTTCAAACATACAATCTGCTATTTTTGCCTTCTGTTTCTGTTTTAAGTCCCTGTATGTCCTGTCTGCTCTTTTCAGACGCTTCTTTTTTCCCAAACGCTTCAACTCCTGTCTTTTATCCTGATAATATCCATTCTATCAGAATTTCTGACGGAATTGTATAAAAATCAGCTTTCTTTTCTCATGTAATGCTTTCCCTGCACAATGCAAGGAAATAATCCTTTTTCCCCTGTATCTCCTCCTGCCTGTCTTTGGGGAGTGCTTTGAATATCTCGTCATAGTCAAGCTCCGAAAGCGGCGTTCCCAGTACAGGCGTTAAGACTTCATGTTCATACCATATCCGCCACAGTTCCTCAAATAATTCTGCACTGTCCGAATATACCGCCGCTGAATCGAATCCCTCTCCCTCGCTGAACCATTGCAGGCGGACAAAGCCGAACCGCCCCGCATCTGCCACCATCACGTCCGCCAGCTCATACAGTTCCGCAAACGCATCCGCCACTTTCCGGCATCTCTCCCGCTGTTCCTGTGTAATATATTTTTCTGCCATAAACGCTCCTCCTAACCGCTTTTGGACAAAATGTCCAGAAGTTAAATTTTTTCCCTTAAACAGTAAATCGTGCAGAGGTCAGCGCACAGAACGCCTTCCCCGAATTTTATAGTATCAAACAAAAGACACCGGAACAGCACGTCACGCACACCCTCCAGCCGGAAAATCCCCTGTTCTTTTTCCGAAAATCCTTTATGGGGGATTTCCCCTGTAACAGTGGTCTGCCTTGCCAGAATACAGTGCTTGTAAAGTCCGAGGATATATCTGTCTGACATGGGGAAAGCGAATGTTTCCTTCCCGTCGTATGTCACCCTGTACTTTTCCTGTTCCTCCTTGGGCAGCTCAAAGACACACTGCACCGTTTCAAGATAAGTATGCCCGTCAAAGTCCGGTTTTAATTTTTTTCCGTATCTGCGGACTGCCGCAAAAATGACTCTGCGGTCAATAAACGAACGGGCGCGCTTAAATACCGTCTTTCTGCCTTTTAAACCCATGTAAACGTTATTCCCCGTCCCTTTTCCAGCAAATCTGCCGTAATCACCAACCCTGAGCAGGTACGACAGCACTTCAAGCAGTTTTTCCCATGATGCAATCTCCTGATAAGGCTGACTGCCAAATTCTATCCTGACAAACTTTAGCGGGCAGCTTCCCCTTGCAGCCTCACGTTCCATTGCCCTGTCAATGTCCCTCATGGACTCCAATCTTATCCATCTCCTTCCGTTTCTGACCGAAACATTCCTTTTTCTTCCCACCCTCCGCCATACATATCATGCTGTACCAACTGCTGGTAGTAGTGGTTCATGGTGTTGGGCGCGTTGTAGAGGGCAGTCACCATGTACGCCCTGATGTTGGTTATCTTGGTTGTGGTATCTTTCATGCAGCCAATGACATACTCCAAATGTGAGCTGTCCAGCTTCAGGAACTTTGACTTTACAAGCTCATACGGGTAATCCTCCCCGTTGACCTTTACCGTCTTCCGCCTTACGCACACAATCTCACAGATGACCTCGTAAAGTTCCTCATACAGCCCTTTATCGCTCCAATCACCGTATTTCATGTGATGTTCATACTCAATGTTTTTCTTAATGATTTCCATGTAGGCGCTGGCTTCATCCATCACATCAATCATATCATTATCCGGCTTTTCCTGTTCTGTTTTTTCTGCTTCCATATCAGATTGATTGATATGATGTGATTCTCTGTCAGAATTATTTGCAGAAATATATGAATTTGTCCCTCCGTTTTGGGACAGACCTGTGTCCGCTTTCGGAAGGAGGGTATTGTCTGTTTTGTCATGACCTGTGTCCAAATCTGTATATACCTGTGTCCCGTTTGGGATACCCCTCCCTCCCAAAATTTCCATAGGAGCATCCGGTTTTGTAGGGAGGCTCCCTCCCGTTTTGTCACCAGATGCGCCCGCACATGAATCGTCCGCTCCGTTCATCGCAGGCATTTCCTCCGGAAATGTCAGGCGGTACAGCATATCCGTTTTTAGTTCCACATACATCACATTGTTGCAGACAAGCCCTTCCCCATAACTGACTGTCCTAAACTCCCTCCTGATTACCTGTAACTTTTCCAGCCTGTCCATTGCGGTCTTGACCGTTTTCTTAGACTCCCCAAACAAATCCGCATAATACTGGTAGCTCTGCCTCAGAATATCTTCCGAAAATTTCTTTTTCCAGCCGAGTATATGCCCCGTTCCCTGATCCCGCACCTCGGAGGGGCGATACCAGTAGACAATATCCGCCAGAATGACAATCGCAAGGAGATACGGTTTCCCGTTCTCCTTTGTGACTGTCCTGTACCAAATGGCAGGAATGATGTTTCCTGTTATATTGATAGAACCCATTGCGTCAACGATTGCGTTTCCGCTTGTCAGATACCCCATTATCAAACAGCCCCTTCCTCTTTCCACTTGTCAAGAAGCGAAATGATGATGTCCTCAATCTCCTCATTGGAATAGCTGTCTGAAAAATATCTGCCAATCCTGTCCGATTTTATCGTGATTCTTCTTTCCTTCGGCTTTTCCTCTGACAAAACCAGCCTTACCATAGCAAAGGTAAGCTCCCCTGTCTTGCCATATTCCTTGAGCTGTGCCGACTGCGCCATGCTGACGTTGCAGCCCCTTTCTTCAATGACAGCCTGCACCCACTGCTGCGCTTCCCCTGTCAGAAAAGAAATGTCCACGCCC
>CAJUBQ010000173.1 GCA_910584595.1 uncultured Eubacterium sp. | reverse complement strand
TGTGTGTAATTCCCGAAAAAGTAAAGGTAAATGATTTCCCTCTTTTTCTCCGGCAGAGATAACAGGGCGGCGGCAAGCTCCCCATTGGTGAGTATGATTGTCTGACCGCATATCGTAACGGGGTATTGTTCGTAAGGTGATTTGAGAAATTCGTCTGATGTGCTTAGAGGGTAGAACTTTTCTTCTGTGAGGTATTCAAAGGATATTTCTCTTTGCCGCCGCCTGTTCCTGTCGCGCCATGCGTTGATAGCGGCATAGCGTATGACAACTTTGCAAAAGGCGTTGAAAGAATACACGATATGTTCTTTGTATGCTTCTGTGCAAGCCATAGAAAAATCCTCCTTTCTCCCACATGGGGCGGTGCTTGGTTTACGGTTGCATTTATGCTGAAAAGGGGCGATTGTATTTTGAAATACCATTGCCCCTCTAAGCACCATTAAAAATATATTTCTTTGGTTTTCAATGCCCTTAGATTATGGCTCGATGTTTTTATTAAATTGGAAATACGTTACTGCAAAATACAAGACATATATCCCAAGAAAACTAACGAATGAAATACCAAAATATAATATCCATTCTGTGTGGATTCCTGTGTATATCACAAATTGCCGTCCTACATACAATATAAATACCGCACTGATAATAACCGAAAGAATAACTGGGCATAAGTAGTATAAAAACAGTTGTTTTGCCACTACGTTTCTGATTTTTTTCTTTCCCATTCCCAGTTTGTTCAAAATCTGATAGCGGAATTTGTATTTATTGGAATCACTTAACTGCTGGACGGAAAGGACAGTAAACGCAACGCATAAAAATACCAGTCCTATATAAAATAACGGAAATGACAAGGTACTCATTAGAAACTTTAGTTCCAAGACTTCACGGCTCTTAACCTGTATTGTGGCGGGCATTAGAAAAAGTTCCTCACTTCCAATTTTTATATAATCAGCCAATTCATCATACCCTCTTATTTTTCCGGCTGATTCATACAGACTTTCTGATAAATTTTCCGGCACATTTCCGCTTGCCATAACTGCCATAAGTGAAAAATATTTTTTCATTCCTGCAAGTTTTTTATCCGGAACAACCAGTAAAAAATCCGTTCCATTATGCCCGTTCTGTGCAAAACCCTCAGTCTTAAATCCTGCAAAATCCAGCCTTATATGTAAACTGTTCTGGGGCTTTTCGTTCCTGTCTTTAATCTCTTGATATACACGGTTAGGCATATGGATTAAATATTGGTTATCCTGCAAGGCAACTGGTGTTAGCCCAAGCATTTTCCGTAAACTGTTATAATCGGTGATTCCCATATATACGTCATAATCGTAATAAGCAGCAGCTTTTCTTCCCTCTGCCATAGCCGGATCGCTGTCCTTATCGGAAAATAACCTTAAATTCTGATACAGATAATCAACCATTTCACTTGTTCCGTTTTGATAGACACAATATTTCAGTGTCGCCCGTGGAACGGTATTTTCATTTATCAGTGTTTCTTCTTTGGCAAAATCGTTTTCTGTGTTGTCACTGATTAAAATAATATCAAAGGGATATTCCACATTTAATTGCTTGTTTTGATAATCACTTAGCATAAATGCAAGTGAACTTCCTACTAAAGCAAACATAAATAACAGGCTTAGTGTTCCCAATACAAAACACGTATTACGCATTTTAGAGGAAAACTGACGCATTAAAAACAAACAGTCCTTTTTATAAATCAAGCCCCCTTTGCCTTTTATATATTTCATCAGAAATGCCGAAAGCCCTAAATAGAAAAAGTAAAATGTAAAAGAAAGCCCAATCATTTCAAATACTGCCGCCCACTTTGTTATCCTGCCGGTAAAAATGAGAAAATACAAAAACAATACATTTCCTATGGAAAGATAGAATAACCATTTCCATATAGCGTTTCTTTTCTCGTTTACTGTTTCATTCTGCCTGTCCATGTTAATAAGACTGATGATTTCCATATTGGAGAATTTCTTCTTATTCCGAAAAAGGGCAATCATAAAACACACCCCATACAGGATAATTGTCAATAAGATGCTTCCTGCTGATATTTCTATATTTACCCTGTAATTTTTCCCGATACTTTTATAAAAAACATAAAATAATATCTGCTGTAACCCGCTCCCCAAAAGCAATCCGGCAAAAAGAGCGGATATTCCAAGATAGAAATTTTCTTTCATGTAAAGGACTGCAATCTGCTTTTTCTTCATTCCCGATAATAAGTAAATCGCAAATTCCCGGCTTCTTTTTTCTAAAATAAAACGTGTCATATAGTTTATCAGCCATGCAACAATAATAAGGATTGCCACCGTGGAAACTGCCATAAATGTAACTAACATTGTTCCTGCCGTAGAAAGCTCCCCATTGTTTCCAAAATGAATCATTTCGTAAATATCCTTTGAAAACAGCAAAGAATGAAAGGAAAAAGTGAGGGCTGTTATCATACACAAGGTTAGAAAGTAATTCAGATAATCTTTCCATAGCCTGCGGGCATTTCGTAATGCAAGTTTATTCAGCATAAATATCATCACCCCCGATTTTGGACTGCATATCAAGTATACGGTTTAAATACTCTTTTTTACCCATATTTCCCCGTTCCAATTCAGAGCATATCTTACCGTCACTTAAAAACAAAATTTTTTCACAATAACAGGCTGAAAATACATCATGCGTTACCATTAAAATCGTTGCTCCTAATTCCCTGTTCATAATCTGTAAAGTATGAAGAAGCATAGCAGATGAGTTTGAATCCAGTGCCCCCGTTGGTTCATCGGCAAGAATTAGTTTAGGATTATTGACAAGTGCCCTTGCACAAGCCGCCCGCTGTTTTTGACCGCCAGACACTTCATATGGAAATTTGCTTAAAATATCGCAGATATGTAAAGTTTCTGATATACTCTTTACTCTGCTTTCAATTTCTTCTTTTTTCCTGCCGCAAAGAGCCATAGGAAGCATGATATTTTCTTCAATACTCAATGTATCTAACAGGTTATAGTCTTGAAAAACAAATCCAAGGTTTTCCTGCCGGAAATCTGATAATTCCTCCTCTGTCATTTGGGAAATATCAGCCATATCATAAAGAACCTGCCCGCCAGACATTTTGTCTATGGTAGACAGAATATTTAATATGGTCGTTTTTCCCGAACCGGAAGCACCCATGATTCCAATAAAAGCCCCTTTATCTACATAGAAACTTACATTGTCAACAGCAGTCACTTTTATATTTCCCATGCCATAATTCTTTACAAGGTTTTTAACCTCAATAAAATGTTTTTTCGCCATAATATCCCACCATTCCTTTCTTCTGCTTGAATATTGGATTCTCTTAATTTTCATCTAAAATCAATCAGATGTTTTTTTCATTCTGATTTCGGAGCAGTATGGAATAAGACCAGTAAATTCCTATACAGAAAAATGTGATAAAGCTGCCAATACCGCTTAAAATCATGGAAAAAGTAATACAAAACAAAATATCTATATACTTCATACTCTCAAATACAGGAAGCCCCCAACCACTGCCTACGGCTACAAATATCAAAAGACCAAGCGCAATACCTCCAACCAACATTTCCTTCATTTTAAGAAATTCTTCTTGTATTTCCTTTCGCACTTCCTCCGCAAATACAAGTTCCTTTTTCCGAAGAACCCTATAAGGATTTTGTTTCAACGCAATGTATATCACAACAGCAAGTAACAGCATGATAGATATAGTTGTAAGTATTGGCGCAACGCTGGAAGCAAAAAAGTAATGTTCAGTAGAAGTATAGGATACTGAATTACAGCCTAGCGCAATTCCACACGCCGTAGCCAACAGCAAAAATTTTCTTTTGTAATAGAACAGGAAGCCATTTGCCGTTTCTCTGCTTACATAAAACCCTTTTGTTTCTTCCTGTAATTTTTCTTCATTATCTGAACCAATCGTCTTGTCATCAATCAACAGGTCATCTAATTTCACTTGAAATATTTTGCTGATTAAGATTATCTTTTCTGTTTCGGGATAACCATTGTTATTTTCCCATTTGCTTACTGCCTGTCTGCTTGTGTTTAATTTTTCTGCTAGTGCTTCCTGTGAAAGTCCTTGTGACTTTCTTAACTTATACAGCTTTTCTCCGAATGTCATATGTTTTCCTCCTTGTTCTCGCCAATAGTAGCATAATGGCTCAAAATGTCTATCATTCAGCTCTGACAATTCCGCAACTTTAAGTTGCTATTGGTTATTTTCTCCCATAAGCAGCAACAAAAATCTGCCTAAAATAATAATTTAGCACTATATCCGACAAATTGAAACAAATAATACAAAAAAAGAAATATGAAGAATGGAGTGTGATTCCGCCGCAGTCGGCATTGGTGGTAATGTGTATAACTGGCTGTCTTATGGAATTGTGGGTAACTCTGTTTGCAGGACGTGGGAAAGCTGCTCTTTGCTTTTCCATGTGCTGTGAATAGAGTTATCCATGATTCCATAGCCTGTTATGCACATTTCCACAATGCGGTTTTTGTTTTTCCGTCCTTATGCGGTTCGTTCCGCTTCCTGTTTTTTCCTGTGGTATACTTCCCTCCTTGCGGCAAGATAATTCTCATAGCGTTCCACCGCTTCGGGGTTTCCAGTGGCGGCTTCCTCATACATTTTCTGCCGGGATTTCTTGGTGGCTTCGGAATGATACGCCCGTTTCTTTGCCAGTTCTGCCGCCGCTGCCGGGTCGGTTTCGGCTTGCTGTACCAGTTTTTCCCTTGCGATTTTCTTCCGGCTCTTGTGGGCTTCCAGACGTTCCGATTCCTCCGGCGTTAGGGCTTCCCCCTCTTTCTGGGCGGCAGCAAGCTCTTTGAGCGTCCTTGTCTTTGGCTGTCCGGCTTTCTGCCTTTCGCGCCACGCCTTATGCTGTGCGGCTTTTTTCCGGCGGTGTTCTGCAAGCCGTTCCGTTTCCT
>CAJUBQ010000172.1 GCA_910584595.1 uncultured Eubacterium sp. | reverse complement strand
GTGGACCTATGTCAATACTTTGGACAAAAAAAGTTGAAAGATTATGCAGTTTTTTCGAGTTCCTCATCCTCCTTTTGCTGGGGTGTTATGTAACCAATCGCACTGTGTATTCTTTTACGGTTATACCAGCCCTCAATGTATTCAAAAATTGCTCGGCGGGCTTCCGCTGAATCTTGACAGGTATGGAGATAAATTTCTTCCTTTTTCAGCACAGAATGGAAGGACTCGATACAGGCATTGTCATACGGATTCCCCTTACGACTGAAAGAATGCTGGATTCCCTTGCTCTCCAAATACTTTTCAAATACCTGACTCGTATACTGACTTCCAAGGTCGCTGTGCAGGATGATCCCCTTTGTATCCCTCACATTCAGGCACGCATTCTTTACTGCCTTTACTGCCAGTTCCGCCGTCATTGATGTGCCATAGGCATACCCGATGATTTTGCGGCTGCACAGATCCATAACTGATGCCAGATAAGTCCATCCCTCTTTCTGTACATGGATATAGGTAATGTCCGTGCACCATTTTTTGTTGACCGTTTCCGTTCCAAAATCACGGTTTAGAATATTTTCCTTATCATCCGGGACACTGCCATGGCCGGCATGGTGGTTGTATTTTTTTACGACGACGGAACGCAGCCCCTGCTCTGCCATATGCCTCTGAACCCGCTTGATACTGCAGGGTGTCCCGGTGCTGTTAAGCACACGGCATATTTTAACAGCCCCGTATCTGCGTTTTGAGTCCTCATAGGCTTGTTTCACTTTCCCGCTGAATTCCTCATATTCCCGCCGCTTATTTGAAGGCATACAAACCAGAGCCTTGCAACAGGCGCTCCTTGGGAATTTCAGAGCGTTGCAAAGCCGGGATACAGAATAATCGGTCCGGTTGTTTTGGATAAAAGTCACAATTTCGGCTATGGTTCTTTTGCGAATATGGCGGTCGCTTTTTTTAATATTTCGTTCTCGATCTTAAGGCGCTGGATTTCTTTCTGGAGAGCCTTATATTCCTTAAGGGTGACCGTCTCCTCATCTGATACTTTAATGGGGGAGAGCTGTTTTACCCAGTTGCTGAGTGTGCTCCGATTTACGCCATATTCACGTTCCAGTTGTGGATACGAGGTTCCTCCGGCATTATACAGATCTACGATCTGCTGCTTGAATTCCGGAGTGTAAGATTTCTGGTTTTTCGCCATGTTGAACATCTCCTTTGTTTTCTTACTTGATAGTATAGGTTGTTCAACTTTGCCTGTCCACACTTATATACTAACACCATACATAAAAGTATCCTTATCTGGCGACAGCAAATGCTGATCTGCCTTTTTTTAGACCAATAATATGACTGGTAGAAATACTCTGATATTCCCTGTATTTTCTCTGTTTTTTTCTTGTTATAATGCAGGATATAAAAGCTGCGCAGCTTTCAAAAAGTATGAGGAACAGGAGGTTTTTATTGTATGAAAATGAAAAAATGGCTGTCTGTGGCCTTATCTGCCGCATTGCTGTTAACCGGAGCCGGATGGTCCGGGATGCAGGTTCGCGCAGAGGAACAGGTACAGGATGCGGCAGGAGGATTGTCGGCTTCTGAACAGTACGTAGCTGCCATGGGCGCAGGCTGGAATCTTGGTAACAGTTTCGATGGCGTGGATACGGACTTGAATGCAGAAGATAAAGGGGAAATGGCGTGGGGCAATCCGGTCGTAACAAGAGAGCTGATTCACTCTGTGAAAGAAAAAGGATACCAGAGCATCCGTATGCCTCTGACACTGCATCATCGTTTTACGGAGGAAAACGGGACTTATACAGTTGATCCAAAATGGCTGGCAAGATATAAGGAAGTCGTTGACTGGGCGGTAGAAGAAGGTCTGTATGTGATGGTCAATATTCATCACGATTCCTGGATCTGGCTCAAAGATTGGAACGGAGATACAAAAGCAGAAGAGTATATAAAATTTACACAGCTTTGGGAACAGCTCGCAGCATATTTGGCAGAGGAACCGGAACAGGTTTGTTTTGAAACCATTAATGAACCGCAGTTTACAGCTTATGAAAACGTTACAGACCAGCAGCGTTTGGACAGTTTAAATCAGGCAGCTTATGATATTATCCGTAAAAGCGGCGGCAATAATGACAAGCGTATGATCGTTATGCCGACGATGAATACGAATCATACAGATGAAAAAGTGCAGGGGTTGCTAAAGTTTATGCAGGGATTACAGGATCCGAACCTGATTGCAACCGTTCATTATTACAGCGAATGGGTGTACAGCGCCAATCTTGGAATCGCAGAGTTTGATGAAGCGCTTGGCGACGACGGCAATACACCGAGAAAAGCAGCGGACCAGCTGTTTGACGTGCTGACAGATACTTTTATCAAAAATGATTTTGGCGTTGTGATCGGAGAGTATGGATTGTTAGGCTATGATGCAGGTGAAGACTGCCTGCAGCAAGGCGAAGAATTGAAATATTATGAATATATGGGAGCGAAGGCAGCGCAGCAGGACGGTATCAGTCTGATGTTCTGGGACAATGGTTCCGGTATTGACCGCAATGATGCTTCTTATGCCTGGAAAAAACCGCTTGTAGGCACAATGCTTGAGACATCTGTAAAACAAAGATCATCTTATGCAACAGGGCTGGATACATTTTATTTGCAGGCAGAGACAAAGAATGACTTAGAGGTGCCGCTGACACTCAACGGGAATACATTTACCGGTATAGAAGGTGCGGTACAGGGGACAGATTATACTTATGACGAGACTTCGGCAACAGTGACATTGAACAGTGATTTTATAAATAAAGCTTTCCGTAAACTGGCAGAGGATGCGTATGGCGCTTTTGCGGATCTGACATTTACATTCAGCGCCGGAGCGCCGTGGCATCAGTATCTTGTAAAATATGGGACAGTAAAAGCAGCAAGCGCTAAGGGAACTACAGCAGATGGCATTCAGATTCCTGTTTCTTACGAAGGCAGCAGAGTAAGGCGGGCAACTGCTTATATGGCAAACGGAAAAGTAGGGCCACAATCCGGCTGGTGGAACTATCTGCAGTATCAGGAAGTATTTTCTGCAGATTATGAAAATGGCTTGTTTGTAATTTCGAAAAATTTCTTCGCGGATGATACGGTAAAAGGAAAAGACGGACTGATTCGGTTTGAAGTTACGTTTTTTGATGGAAACAAAACAGATATTTGGCTGAATGTGTCCGGTGACCAAATAACGAGTAAAAAAGCATTGGAGCAAAAGCCGTCGGTAACAGCTGCAAAAGTAAAAACCGGGAAGAAAAAAGCGCTGAAGCTGAAAAATGTAGCGGACGGGGCAGAAGTTTCTTATAAGATTGCAAATAAGAAAATTGCTGCAGTAACATCGAAGGGTGTGGTAAAAGGAATAAAGGCAGGAAAGACAAAAGTAAAAGTAACGGTAACACAGTACGGAAAGACGGATACGTTTACCGGAATTGTTCAGGTGAATAAGTAAGTAAATCAATCATCAGATAAAAAGACTTCTCCTTTTATTAGAGGATATGAATCTAATAGAAGGAGGAGTTTTTTGAATGCAATGTAAGCTCCGCTGCAGGACAGCCGCAATGTTCTATTATATGCATGTATCTTCGCGGCAAGATGAAGTATATCCATATGCAATTCTAATTTAAGAATACAGTTATGTTGGTATATTGTCAATGACTGTAAAGGTTATTTTCATTTATAGTGGTAAAGGAACCAGTTCATGGCTTTTATATCCGATAAAAACGTCGTATTTAAAAGATTTCCTACGAAAATGTCCGCATATAATTGTTCTGTATTTACAATCATCAGAGAGTAGAATTTTTCGTACTCATGCTCCCCAAAAGATCCCGCAGTATTTTTCCTCATATTATAAAACGATTATTTATATCGAAAATTTTGTTTATTATATCATATTTACAGGGAAGTTGCATTCAGAATATACGTTTATACACAACCTAATATTTCAAATTACTTAAAATTTCCTATTACGTTTCATTTCTTTCGCATATCCTGTATGATATGTTGAAATTGCATTATCCAGTACACGTTGCACAAATTTAGGATGTTTCCTAATGTACCCTATACTTATCCATTGGAATACCGGAGCATACAGAAACTTATTATACACACTTTGCTCTCGCATTTTTTTGTGTATTTTGCCTATTCTGTTGATATAAGCAGTTAAAGGGACACTCCTTTCCAAATGATCTATAATCGTTAAGGAGGCCTGCCGTCCGGATTCAATAGCAAAGTATATACCTTCCCCTGTCATAGCGTCAATCAAACCAGCGGCATCACCGACTAATAATACATGATCTTTTATTGGTTTTCTCACAAAATTGCCATATGATACAAATGCTCCTTTTATACTATTTATATCCGTAATGCCCTGGCTTTCAAAATATCTTTTATATCTGGCGGGCTTTTTCTTCATTCCCCTAATATAAAACTCACCAAGACCTACACCAATT
Source organism: uncultured Eubacterium sp. (assembly GCA_910584595.1). Taxonomy (GTDB): domain Bacteria; phylum Bacillota; class Clostridia; order Lachnospirales; family Lachnospiraceae; genus Eubacterium_J. The sequence continues at coordinate 681 of CAJUBQ010000172.1, read as the reverse complement.
CTATCCTTACCAGGTATTCTCCATGAATATCCCCCAAGAATTCCAGAAAAATCTATTTTTATAGTATCTTCATCCGAAAGATTAGGAATAAATTTCTCAAAACACAGAACCGAAGCTTTCCACGAACGACTTACATAAGATCTTACTTGACTATTCATGCCGTCAGCGCCTATTAAAACACGATATGGAATCTTTGTGCCATCCGATAGTACAATTACACTTTTATCATAAACAATTTTATATTTTTTTTGTCCGTCATATACTATACCGCCGACTTTCTTATAATATTTCAGCAGTTCATTATCAAATTCGGTTCGGTTAATCACTCTATAAGCATTATCCACTGTATACTTTCCGATAACTTTACTGTTATATAATAGTTCAATTTTATGTATATCCCTCATATTCATGTTACCAAAATTCAGATCTTTATAAATATGATGAAGTATTTGAATGGATTTTACAGTTAATACACCTGCACATAGTTTTTCCCTTGGAAAAATTCGTGTATCTATTATACAGGTCTTATACCCTTTCCGTTGCAAAACTGTTCCTGCTGATACTCCGGCCGGACCGCCACCGATAATTACTGCATCTACCATATCCTTACCTCCTTGTTAATGACGGATAATATTTAGTTATCTTTCATCAGGAGGTGTTATCATGTCATATTTGGGAATG
>CAJUBQ010000171.1 GCA_910584595.1 uncultured Eubacterium sp. | reverse complement strand
CAGCAGACGGGGCAGATTTTCTCTCACAGCGTCCGAGTAGCCAGAATGTAACACTCTTTGTAAATTGTTGCATTTCCGCTAAAGTTCGCGCCTATGAGGCATAGCCCATTGATAATGCTTGACAAGCAGCTTATTTTATAATACGCTCTATTTACTGAGTGACAGCAATTTTTGAAAATCCAATAACAACTACAATTCAAAGGAGGAACATATGACTGAGTCGAAGAAAAGTCATGTTGAAACGATTACACTGGAACAGGTTCCGGACAGTGAGAAAAAGAGCTGGCCCTCGATCGCATTTATCTGGGCAGGAAATGTTATTTGCGTACCTGCGCTTATGATCGGCTCTATGGTTTCTGCCGGATTGGATTTTAAAAGCTCCATTCTGGCAATGTTTGTTGGTTATGGTATCGTCGTCGTGCTTATGATGTTGATTGCGGCGCAGTCTGCTCAGACGGGCAGGCCTACAACGGTTGCGGTATCCAGAGCGCTTGGAGACCGCGGATCGCAGCTTACGCTTTCTCTTATCATTGCAGTTTCTATGATCGGATGGTATGCCTATCAGACGATTGTATGTGCATCATCTTTTTGTACGCTGATGCAGACTGGTTTTGACATTGCTTTTCCAGAGTGGCTTGCCTGTATCATCTGGGGTACGCTGATGCTGATTACAGCGTTTTATGGCATCGGACTGACAAATCTTTTAAATGCGGTGAGCGTACCGCTGTTGTTTATTTTTCTCGTATACGGTGTTTCTATCGCGCTGGGAGATGGCGGCGCTGCGGTTTTATCTGCTTATCAGCCGTCTGGGGACGGAGGCATGCTTGTAGGCATTACCATTTCTGTCGGAGGTTTTATTTCCGGCGCTGCTACATGCGGCGACTATAACCGCTACAGTAAAGATGGAAAAAGCGCTGCGCTTTCCTGTTTATTCGGTGTGATTCCTGCAGGCGTTGGCGCACTGGCATGTGGCGCTGTGCTTTCGATTTGTTCCGGAGATTCTGACATTACCGCAATGTTTGCAAATGTAGGACTGCCTGTCGCAGGAATGCTTGTTCTTATTCTGGCTACTTGGACAACGAACGTTGGAAATGCTTATTCGGCCGGCATCGCCGTAGTAAATATTTTTAAGATGAAGGATGAGAAAAGAGCGGTGGTAACTGCTATTTGTGGAATTATCGGTATTTTGCTTTCTCTGGGCGGGATCGTTTATTATTTTGTAGACTTTTTGTCCGCACTCAGTTATCTGATTACACCGATTTGTGCTGTACTGATTGCAGATTACTGGGTCCTGGGCCATGGAAAGAGTGAAGGCTGGGAACCATTTCCGGGTGTTAACTGGCTGGGGATAATTGCATGGATATGTGGTGCGCTGGTTACATATTTAGACAAATTCTTTATTCCGGAGCTGGTAGGGATTGCAGTTACGATTGTTGTTTACTGGGTTCTTTGTACGATTGTTCAGGATCCGAAATATAATCCGTTTGCAAATGGGAAAAATAAAAGCATTGCTCCGGATGTTTGTAAATAAGAAAAAAGAGAGGGTAAAAAAATGACAAAAGAATTAAGACAGGAAGAGTTAACAAGTATTGTGTATGGTTCCGGTTTTTACGGCGGTGGCGGCGGTGGCGCCAGCGAAGAAGGATTGGCGCTCATCAAAGTGATGTATGAAGAAGATCCGCACGCGTGTATCCGCATGATTGACATTTCTGAGATGGAAGAGGATCCGAATATTGTTTCTACTATGGTGGCAGCGCTTGGTTCTCCGGTAGCGACGAAAGGAAAGACGTTTCAGTATGAATCTGTGAACGCAGTAAAGGGTATGGGTGAAGAAGCAAGATTTCAAGGGAAACAGTTAAAATATGTGTATTCTGGAGAGATGGGTGGCGGCAATACCATGCTTCCTTTGTATGCTGCATGGAAATGCGGACTGCCAGTTCTTGATACGGATGGAAACGGGCGGGCTGTGCCGGAATTGAATACGGGGCTGCTTCCGGTACATGGTATTCCGACAAGTCCTATTATTTTGGCGAGTGAAGCCGGAGACACAATTGCAGCGCGTACAGAAGATCCGATGGACGGCACCGCCTGTGAAAAGATTGCAAGATATATGTGTCAGGCATTTGACCAGGGGATTGGCATTGCTGCCTGGATGATGAATAAAGAGCAGCATTTGCAGGCATCTGCACTTGGGCAGATGACATTGGCTGTTGAAGTAGGAGATATTTTAAGGAATACGCAGTCTGCTGATGTGATACAAAGGCTGCAGCATTATTTTGATGAAAAAGAAACACCGTTTCGTCCGATTGTTGAAGCAGGTACGATTACGGATATTAAAATTAGTTCTGAAGGAGGATTTGATACGGGAGTAACGACTGTTCGCGCGGACAACGGGGAAATCGTAACAGTAATATTCCAAAATGAAAATCTTTATGTGCAGACAGAAGGGAAAACAATCGTCACTGTACCAAGTATCATTTCGATGTTGGATTTGGGCAATGAAAAGATGGCTGTTCCGGTATCCAACAGTGAAACTTATGTGGGGCAGAGAGTTGCGCTGACAGAAACGAAAGCAAATGAGCGTTGGTATGACCTGCCGGAATGTTATACATGCTGGGACGAGGTGCTGGTCAGTGCAGGTTACAGAGCGGTAAAGCCGGAAGTAAAATTCTGGTAAGTCACGAAAACTGTTTTTGGGACAATCATGATTCTTTTTCGGTAAAAATGTATCGGTGACTTCGATGAGCAGTAAAAACAGAGGTATTGCCATATGGCAGATACCTCTGTTTTTTGTTGTAATTATCTAGAGCGTTTTTTAATTAATTACACTTAAAGAATACCGTATTTATCAGCGTTTCACGCGAAAATATGGTGTAGTTAATTAGCGAACGTTATACTGGCTTTATAATCTTAATTTTCAATGGTGCTTTTTATCATGTGCTTTTAGCAGTAAATGTCAAAGGAGCGGATGGATTTAAAAAATTTATATAATTAAATAAAGTATATGTATTGACAATATATATTATATAACATATAATATATACACATAGAGGATATAAATAAGAAAGGAAAGGAGAATGATATGATTTATCCATTAAATCCGGTTTTGATGGAATTGCTTGTACTGGCAATGATTAGCAGGGAAGACAGTTACGGTTATCAGATCAGCCAGCAGATGAAAACAATTTCGAACCTGAAAGACTCTGCATTATATCCGGTATTGCGGCGTTTGGCACAAAATCATTATGTCGATATTTATGATCGGCAGTTTCAAGGCAGAAACAGGAAATATTACAGGATCACTGAGGTTGGAAGACGGCAGAAAGAATTTTTGGAACAGGAATGGAACATACATGTTCAGTCTGTTCAGGAGATTTTAAATAGTGGTCATAAGACAGCAGGAACAGAAAGTGTACAGGATGCAGAAAGGGTGAAACTAACAGAAAAAGCAAACGTAGCAAAAGGTGCAGAAGCGATAGAAGCGGAGGATTTAACGCAAGGTATAAAAGAAACAGAACCAGCAGAAGCAACGCAAAGTGCAAAAGAAACAGAAACAATAATAGCAACAGAAGCAACGGAAGAACCGGGACGGGTACAGGCAGCAAAAGGTGAAGAAGCAACGGAAGAACCGGGACGGGTGCAGGCAGCAAAAGGTGAAGAAGCAACGGAAGAACCGGGACGGGTACAGGTAATGAAAGAAGCAGAAGCGGCAGAAAGGGGAAAAGATGAATAGACAAGAATATATGAAGCAGCTGAAAGAGCAATTGAAGCGTCTGCCAAAAGAGGATTTTGCGCGTGCTGTTGAATACTATGAAGAATATTTTGCAGAGGCCGGAGAAGAAAATGAAGCAAAGGCGATTGAGGATCTTGGCAGTCCGAAGGAGGCGGCAGATCAGATCATTTGTGATATGGCGCTGAACTATTCGAAAAAGCCGGTCAAAGATGTAAGAAGCGGTATCAATGGATTATGGGTAGCTGTGCTTGCTTTATTTGCAGTGCCTATAGCGCTGCCGCTGCTGTTTTCCGGTGTAGCGCTTGTGATTGCGGCATTGGTTGCAGTGTGGGCGCTGCTTTTGGCTTTGCTTGTTATGGCAGGGTGTGTAGTGATTGCGGGTCCTTTGACAATGATAGCGGGATTTAGTGTTATTACAAAGAGTTTTCCGGTGTTTTTATGCTGCGTCGGAATGGGGTTTATGCATATCGGAATAGGAGCTGCGCTTACGTTTGGTATTTATTTGCTGTGCAGACGCCTGATGGGATGGACCCTGCATGGAATAGCAAGACTGATTCGGAAAGAAGGAAAAAAACATGCGTAAAAATAAAAAATTTTTAATGATTTGTGCAATCCTGGCAGGAACGGGGTTTGCACTGGCAGGAGCGGGAATTGCAATGGGCGGGATCGTACATGGTTTTCAGATTAATGCGGAAGGCATCCGGGTGTACGCGCCGCAGCTTGAGAAAAATAGTAAAAACGGTAAAACAAGAACATTTGAATCTGCGGAAGAATCACTGGAAGCTTTTGACTGTATAGAAATAGATGCAGAATATGCCGATATTCGGGTAGAACAGTCTGATTCGTCAGCATATACGTTAGCGTATAACCTTTCAAATGATGAAAGACTGCAGAAAGAAGTAAAAGATGGGAAGCTTATTTTAAAACAGAAAGAAGAGCCTTCTTATAAAAACGGTTTTATAAATATGTCGTGGTTTTTTATAGGAGATTTCATGGACGATGGTGAGAAAGAGTATGTTACGGTTGGCCTGCCGCAGGATGCAGTATTGAAAGAAGTTCAGTTAGATACGGAGTCCGGAGATATCGTATGTGACAATATACAGGCCGACAGTTTACAGATTAAGGCAGAATACGGGGATGTCAGTCTGTCAGACGCAAAGGCTCAGAAAATGGAAATGAGTCTGGAGTCCGGTAAGCTGCAAATGGAGCAGGTGCAGGGTGATTTGTGCAGCATTCAAGCTGAATATGGAAATGTATACCTGGATCAGGTTTTCGTGTCAGGAGACATGACGCTTCAAATAGAGAGCGGGAATCTGAGACTTCAGGATACCTATATGCAGCAGTTGTATCTTAAAAGTGAATATGGAAATGTCGATGGACAGCGTGCAGAATTTGCAGGTATCCGGATGGAGCTGGACAGCGGTGACTGTCAGATGCAAAATGTTTTATTTGACAATTGTACCATTCGTTCGGTGTATGGAGATGTAGAGATGGAGTTGAAAAAAGATCTGACTGATTATGCATATGAACTGGAAACGGAATATGGTACGGTGAAAGTAGATGGACATAAAATGGGAGAATCCTATGTTTCGATTGGAAAAGAGTCGGATGATCTTATAGATATTCGCTGTGAATCGGGAGATATTCGAATTGATGCACAAGGGTAGTTACTTTTTACGGAATGGGGCAAGTAATAGAGCAACAGTTTACAAAAAGTGTTACATTCTGGCTACTCGGACGCTGGATGAGGGAATCGGCCCTGTCTCATTGTTCCGGTTTCCAGAACGTAAGAATCCCTAAGCATTCTGGAACAGGAACAAGAAACAAGGACAGCTCCCCATGGGCGCGAACTTAAGCGGAAATGCAACAATTTACATAAAAAAGTGTTGCGTATTGGCTATGCAGACGCTGGATGGGAGGCATTGGCCTGTCTGTTTGTGACTTTTCCAGAATGTAAGAAGTTCTAGGCATTCTGCTTCCAGACTATGGAACCGGACGGTCGCGCCGCCTGGTTCGCCCTGGCTGCTGCCAGCAGCTAAAGGCGCCGCTTCGGCCTTGCCGCCTGT
>CAJUBQ010000170.1 GCA_910584595.1 uncultured Eubacterium sp. | reverse complement strand
TTCGCAGAGTGTGATACTCTGCGAACTTTTTTATAAAAATTCATGTTCATCCGGCAAAACTATTTTCCTTTAACCGGATCAACCTGATGAAATGCCTTTCCTATATGTTCGCATTCCAGTACAAACTTCTTCTAAAACTATTCGTACCAATATTTTCTCTTTTTTACTCTGATTGTGCCACCATCCTGTTTTACAAAAAATATACACAATTACACCTGTTTTCAATCGGCTTATCTATTTACAGAAATTATCAATTATCTGAATGAGCGCCAGTTTACAGCTTTTAAAACAACCGCATCCTAAACGGTTACCATCTGCATGCCATGGGTATCCAAAGAAGAAAAAGATATACTTTTTTCGCGGTAATCGCCAGCAGAAACATCCACGTAGACGCATGGATAAATGACAAGGCAGAGACTCAGCCTGCAAAACATCAAAAAGATTTTTAGTAACTAAGAAGAAATCTTTTCCAAATTCCTTATTACCATGATTAAATATAACCTGTTCAAATCCAATTTTCTTAAAAAACGGAGACTGTAAATTTAACTGTGTATTGTCGGAAATTGGTATGTAGCCGTTAGGCTATTTCGACATTTCAATTTCTTAATTATGATTGTAATTTTTGATAATACTTTTCGTCTTTCGACTTTGTATTGCTTTCTTCTTAATGAATAGTATTTCCATTTTTGGCAATACTATTCATTTATTTTATTTCATTCATAATAATTCCGTAAGAATCTATAATAATGTTTTTATCATATATCTTCTGTATCTCTTGTGCTGTGTAAAGATCCATGAGTATACCCATGAGCATGCCCAGATATTCTTCTGAGGGTTCTTCTTTTTCATATGCCATGATCCTGTATGCGACGCATGCATATGCTTTCGATGCCCGGCATGTCATATTCCCACCTCCCCGCTTTTATCCCTTTTGCTTTAGTTATTGCCTCCCGGACAGGTTTTATGCACCAAAATCATGCATAAAACCTGTCCGGGAGGCACATTGGCAGTTAAGGGGATAAGCAGGCGTCTGCCGCAGCGCAGCCATCTCACGATTGTCTTCCGGCTATGCAATCTTTGCCCTGTCCCCAAATTCGATCGCAAACTGCCCGTAAGTTTCTCCCCAGTTTGGATACGGCATACGCCATTTCTTTGTAATGTCGCGTGTGCATAAATACAGCGACTTACGCAGCGCATCATCGCTTGGGAATACAGCCTTGCTTTTTGTCGCCTTCCTCAGCTGGCGGTTGAACCCCTCAATCGTATTGGTGGTATAAATCAGACGGCTTATCCGGTATCCGTAGCAGAAATATGTGGACAGGCTGTCCCACTTATCCAGCCAGTTATCTAACGCAGCTCCATATTTCTTCCAGACATCCTGCATTGTTTCCAGGTTTCTTAACGCAATGTCCTCGCTTTCTGCGCCATATACTTTCTTCAGGTCAGACAGAAACGCTTTCTGATCTTTGTAAGAAACATATTTGATGGCATTGCGGATCTGATGGATGACGCACAGCTGTATGCGTGTCTGCGGGAATACGGTGCGGACTGCGTCCGGGAAACCGTTTAAACCGTCTATGCAGGCGATCAGGATATCCTGTACGCCGCGGTTCTTAAGCTCATTGCATACTTTCAGCCAGAATTTCGCGCCCTCATTCTCACCAATCCATATGCCGAGAATATCCTTAAATCCTTCCGAGCTGACACCCAGGGCCACATAAGCGGCTTTCGTCACGATGCGGCCTTCCTCCCGGACTTTAAAATGCATGGCGTCAAGGAATACAACCGGGTAAAAGCTGTCCAGCGTCCTGCAGTGCCAGTCCTTTGCCTCCTGGGAAACTTTGTCCGTAATATTTGAGATGGATGTGGCGGACGGTTCAATGCCGTATAATGCCTGCAGATGTTCGGCAATGTCACGGACGCTCATGCCTTTGGCATACATAGATGTGATCTGCGGCTCCAGCCCTTCATCAATGACAGCCCTCTTTTTTACCGCCTCCGGCTCAAAACCGGGTTCCCTTGTCCGCGGCGCCCGTACGCCGATATTCCCGTAAGCAGTCTTGATTTTTTTGTAGTTGAACCATTGCGTGAGACTTTATCCCCGCTGCTGTTCTTTTGAGAAATATAATCTTCCAGTTCCTGTCCAAGAATATGCTCCACGGCATCCTTGATAATCTTCTGCGCCAGTCCGTCTTTTCCCGTAATGTCTTCCATGGTTTTACATTGTAATAACGCTTCCTGATAATTAAAATCCTGTGACATAATTGTTTACCTCCAAAAATATTGTCTGCCAATTTCTTCCAATTATGCACAGCCTTGTCGAAAACTTTTTCCCATATAAAAATAAGGGTGTGTCGAATAATCTGTGTTGTTTTACACAGTTTATTTTACACACCCAATACGTTAAATCAACTAACTTTGGAAAGATTCATTTTCCTCTTGACATATCACCAGATTGTTTTTCCTATACGAATTACATTATCGCCCTATCATCTCTGGATGCTCTAATTCTTTTAACTTAGGTTCAAATAATTTATCAAACAAAGCTCTGTTTCGTTGTTTTGCATCCTTTAGTAATTTATCATAAGAAATAACTTCTATATATGTCCCAACATTTGGATTGTATCCGAAGTACCCCTCTCCGTCCTGTGTTGGAACCACGCCTGCTCTTGCTGCACTTTTCTTGAGAGTAGGCGTAATGTCTGCTATGACATAGCAGTAAAAAGCAACTTGCTGAACATTTCCGAACCCTCGTCCATTTGCTTTCTTCACTTTTCCTTCCTTAATATCTGTAACGTAATCGTAGACCTGGGTAATGGGATCTGTTTCTTCCGTTGCAAGATCATTTCGCTGGGGCCGTTTCAGTTCCACAATCGTAACTGAATTGATGTTCTCTGGATCAGCAGTATAAGATAATGCCGCATCAAAGATTGCTAAATCCATCCTCTTATCCACATTACTTTCCAAAACTGGAATAGTGTTTATTTTTTTGTCAGATGCTAGGAAATGGTGATATGCCAGTCTGTCATCAATCAGCCACAAGTTCATATCATCTAATTTTATCTCATCTGATGTTGTTTGCATGGGACAAATTATTCTATGAATTCTAGATTCTTTACCATATCTACCGTTTTCATCCATTTCCAATGCATGTTCAAGCAAATCTATAACTGCTTTCCTACGTGCCACATATTCTGCCAAACTTGCGCGACTTAGTTCTGTAATGCTCTCACAGTATTCATCAAAAAGTTTCTGAAAAGCAGAGTCAGCTGTTGCATCATGCTTGACTTTTTCTTCAATAGCATGTTTTTTCTTTACAGTATCAAATTCCCATAGCTGTTGCTGCTTATACAATTCCACATCTAACTTATCCTCTGATAAACCTGCTGGAATCTTATCATAAATTTCTGGGCGACGATTTAGCAGTAAGCGATATTGGGGCCGCTTTGTTTTCACCAACATATCAATCTGAGACTTTTTCTGTCGGCGACTTTTATTAGTTCATCACCCAGGTAAGCTCGGATATACCCAACTACAGTTTCTACAATTTCTGGTTCCTTAGTATCCCCAAATAATGGCCCGTCCGAAAAATCAAAATCAGACCTTTCTGTATTAACAGCCTCATCTAAATAATCCCCAGCCAGATATCCAACATAATAATATGATTCCTCTCCACTAACCAGTTTTTTCTTCATATCTGGAATGTAATTTGAAAGTACGTATGATTTTACTTCACGATTATTTGCGCACAAGTGGAGTTCATGCTTATCTGCGCCTTCTGCCAGAAGCATATGGTACAGCGTATAATTCCGTCCATTCAATTCCATTGGATCATGATGAAGAGAATCTTTATATGTCTTTTCATAATAATGATTGAGATTAAAACTCTCCCCACGATTATCCTGCAATATAATTTGGGGACATTTTCCGGTGATAAAATACGGAAGGCAATGTTCAATCAACTTCTTTGCCAAGCTCTCCAAAGAATATGCTACTGAATCCCGATATGGGTTTCTAAATCCTTCTAACCTAACAATTGTCTGCTGAATTTCATTTTCTACTTCAAGTATTTTATCGTTTTTTTCTGGAGTCACACCAGAAAGAGCAAAATCGAACATCCTGAGATGCCAATAATTATCCTCCAAATAGGTACTATTGAAAGTAACCTTATCAAATGCTTTCAGCCATAGGAAGCGTCCAATGCCCTTGCACCCTTTCTTTACTTTAAGTTGAGAATAAGCTTCCAAAAAAGAAGTATAATTTTCCGTATTAAAGCCATTTCCATTGTCCGTTACAATAAATGACTCGAAATGAGCAGGTTCTTCAGTCACATTTCCCTGTCCATCAGTCTTAAGTTGAATGTGTTCCGGACGCAAAGCATCAATTACAATTTTCTTTTCAGGTACATCACTATCTTCGAGCGACTGGATTGAATTAATAACCGTCTCAAAAAGCGGCCACAGTGCTTTTGTAAGCGATAACTTTATCTGCCCAACCTGACCAGCAACGTTTACTATTATAGGCATAAAAGTTCCATCCTTTCCCAATTATAAAAAGTTACACATACATAATGCTTTCTGATTACTTATTCATATTACCTTTATTCCAGTTTTCTTCTGATTCTCAAAGGTACTCCAAATAAAATCAACAAACGTAATACTACTTCCCACCGCCAGTTTAGCATGTCGTTCTTCTAATCCTTGAAACGCAGCACTCTTTCCATGCCCACTACCAAACGGATTTCTGATTTCTGTTAACTTTGTTGGAATCGCCCTCAGATTGCCCAAAACTGCTTTTATAGCACCTGCCCCTTGATCCGTTTTGCTCCATTCTATACCCAGTTCATCTAAAATCGTTTTACAGCAACTTTATATAAGCTCTTTTGCCATTCCAATAGCATTTGTCGGATTTGTTGACTGCATAGACACCATTAAATCTATTTGCTGCGACATATATTCACTTGAAAATTTATCTTTCAAGGCATCTGCAGTCTTTGCAACAGCAGAAGAACCACCTTCCAGCCTATCCATAATAGTCTTACATTTTTGATAGAGCTTTGCATACCTTTCATTATATCTTGAAACACTACTTCCCCAATAATGGTCATCTTCAAAATCTTTATTGTACTCATATTCCATAGTGTCTTCATAGTGATGGAACAAATCAGAAAGCAGCTTAACTCTATTTTCATCAGAAGCACTATTCAAATATGCTGTAAGAGACTTTCCCTTTGAAACCCTATACTTTGCGCACAATGCTTCTCCTATACTATTTGTTGTAAATACATCAAAGTCATTCGTCGAAAAATTTAAAACATATCCGTTTCTGTTGAACAGCATCAGAAATGTTCCTTCCTCTTGCTTTGTTATTCCAACCACTGCACTATATACCTCCGATTATTTACTTTTAATCTTTATTTCTCTACCATCTGGCAACACAAACCTCTGTTCATATCTAACACTCAACACTTCGGCGATTGCCATCATTTCCTCAAAGGAAACTGTCCCTCGCTTCAGTTTTTTATTAAAATTCTGCGGAGTCTGCCCAATACGTCGGCAAAGTTCCGCAAGACTGATATCCATTTTCTCACACAACTCTCTTATCATATCTGATGTTGTCATGATATACCTCCACTAATATACAACTATTATAAACCGTTCGGTTGACAAACTCAATATGCTTCTGTGAAAATTTACAGAAAATTTAAAAAGCGCCCTGTATTTCTACAAGACGCTGATATGCTTTTTCGTAATATTGTTAATAACTTCATGAGCTGTCACAAATTTGCTACGTTAATTTGTCAAAAAAT
>CAJUBQ010000169.1:3735-5812 GCA_910584595.1 uncultured Eubacterium sp. | reverse complement strand
CTTCTTTTTTTATCATTTTCCTCGGAACGCGATTGATTGCCGCATTGCCTACAGGCTGGTCAAGTCCCGGTTTTGTCACTCTCCCCACGCCTACTCCGCCTTCAATGATAATTTGTTCCTTCACACCTTTTTCTGCATACGAAACTTTCGCATAAATCCATGTACCTGTTGTAATATCCGGATCATCTCCGCCATCTTTTTCTACCGCACAGCTTACTTCATTTTCCCCACACATGATATCCAGAATCTTTGCATTATACAGTATACCTTTTGGCGTTTCTATTGTAATTTCCGGCTTTTTTAATCCTGTCAGCAGCATATAAGCTGCGGCTTTTGAAGCTGCAGCCGCGCAGCTTCCGGTCGTAAAACCATATCGCATTTCTATCTTCCCTTCTTAAAGTTGATACAATGCGGCATTACAAATTGCCGCAGCGATATTACTTCCACCTTTTCGTCCTCTGTTAATGATGTATGGAATATTTGTTTTTAATATAAGTTCCTTTGCCGCTTCCACATTGACAAATCCCACCGGAACGCCAATAATAAAGGCTGGCTTCCAATCCGTTTTTTCCATCATTTCATACAGCTTTATCAGAGCAGTTGGCGCATTGCCGATTGTAAAAATAACTGGTTTTTCAATCATTGCCGCTTTTTCCATGCTGACCGCTGCCCGTGTCATATTTCTTTGCTTTGCCAAAAACGCAATATGTTCATTTGCCATAAAGCAATGCGCCTCCCCACCAAACTTTGCAAGCACCTTTTTATTGATTCCTGCCAATGCCATATTGGTATCTGTTACGATATCAGCCCCGTTTTTTATCAACTCTTTCAAGATTTCCACTGCTCCTTTGGAATAACAAAGCGTTTCGGCATAATCAAAGTCCGCACTGGTATGTATTACCCGCTTTGTAATGAACTCCTCTTCTTTGGGGATACTGATATTTCTCTTTAAAAGTTCTTCTGTAATGATTTCAAAGCTTCGCTTTTCAATTTCCTCCGGCGGCAGATATTCTATTTTAGAATGTTCCATGTTCCATCTCCCATATACTATAAATTTCCCAGTAAAATCTTATTTTCTTTTCTGCCCTTTACTGCAATACGGTAAAAACCTTTTCCTAATCCCCTGAAATTACTACAATCCCTGATTAAAATTCCTTTTTTCAGCAACTTCTCATATAAGGGTTTATCACTGTATATCGTGATAAAATTCGACACAGACGGAAATGTCCTCAATCCTATTTGCGTAAGCTCTTTTTCCATAAACTGTCGTTCTTCTTCAATATAAATTTTTGTTTTCTCAATAAACTCTGCCTGCTTAGCACATATACATCCCGCTTCCTGCGCAAAACAGGAAAGATTCCATTCAGGGAGTTGTCCGGCTATTTTGGTATGTACCGCATTATTTTTACACACCAGATACCCTAAGCGCACTCCCGGAATTGTAAAGATTTTTGTAAAAGTCCTTACAATGATCAGATGCTCATATTCCTCTATCTCAGACAATAAAGAAAGCTGATTTCCACAAAATTCAATAAAACATTCATCTACTACCACATAAATCCCTTTATCCTTACAATGCAAGAGCAGCTCTTTCATCAGCTCTTTGTCTAAAAGATTTCCAATCGGATTATTTGGATTGGCAAGAAAAAGAAGATTTACATCTTCTGTCAGGATACGCTTCATATTCTCTTTTAAACAAAAGTTATTTTCCTGATTCATCTCATAATAAATAATTTCGCCATCCACTGACTTTGCCGCATATTCATATCCATAAAAGGAAGGCACCGGTATCACGATCTTCCTCGGTTTTATGCCATGAACAATCGCCATAAAAAGTTCTGATGCCCCATTCCCGAATATCAAATATTCCTTTGGCACTCCAAGAAAGGTACTGATCGCCTCTCCTAATCTTTCCGCTTCCATATCAGGATATTTCCCACATATCTCAACCGCATTATGAAGTGCTTCTTTTACACATTCCGGTGTACCAAGCGGATTTACATTAATCGAAAAATCAATATCCACATGATTTCTATAAACATCGCCTCCATGAATGCTCATCCTTGCTCCTTTCATC
>CAJUBQ010000169.1:0-3635 GCA_910584595.1 uncultured Eubacterium sp. | reverse complement strand
CACATGATTTCTATAAACATCGCCTCCATGAATGCTCATCCTTGCTCCTTTCATCTGCTATTCCACATATTTCGCAGTGCGTACATTATCAACAGACATAACATCTCACACAGCCATGCAGTAATGTACATCAAAAAATTCGCACGTTTTATGTCCTTGTATTCTACCCCTCGTACCGCCTCGCCTATATACGGTTTCTTTACTGTCTTTCCAAAATAACTGGCATCTCCCGCAAGCCTTATGGAAAGCGCACCGGCGCATACTGCCTCAGTCTGACCGGAATTGGGACTTGCATGTTTTCTGCGGTCTCTCTTATAAATTTTCCATGCACCTGTTCCCGAAAAGTGTCTGCCTGCCAAAAAAGATGCAGTAATCATAAGACAGGCACTGATTCTTGCTGGAAGGAAATTCACAAAATCATCCAGCTTAGCTGCTGCTCTTCCGAAATACAGGTACTTTTCATTTTTATATCCAATCATGGAATCCATTGTATTTACCGCTTTATATAAAAATCCAAGTACCGAACCGCCAACTGCCAGATACAGCATCGGCGCAATCACTCCGTCAGAGGTGTTCTCAGCTACCGTTTCTATCGCTGCTTTTGCAACACCTTCTTCGTCCAGATGTTCCGTATCTCTTCCTACAATCATGGAAACAGCTTTCCTTGCCTGCTCCAGATTGCCATTTTTCAGACATTGATAGACTTTCATGCTCTCTACCTTCAGACATTTTACTGCCAGTATCTGATAAGTCATAATACACTCCGCCACCACTCCCAGAACCGGATGAAGCCAATATGCCATAAACAGCAGAAAATGCGTAACTGCCACCACGCTGATGACCACAATAAGCACAAGTCCTATTCCCTGTCGAAACGCTCTCCCATTACTATCTGCCTTTTTATCTTTTCCTCTTATCCCAATTCCACGAAGCATTTTTTCAGTTCTTGCTATCAGTTTACCAATCAGACGGATTGGATGCGGCAAATAATAAGGATCACCTAAAACCAAATCCAAAAGAAATCCCATGAAAAAGGCTATCATATGATAATTCATCCAATGCCTCATATTTCCTCTACCACCTTTATCTGTAGATTATCTTCCTGTGTTGTCCTGCCATTTACTCCCGTCATTCTGCATACATAACCCCTGCCATTTGATACCTGATAGTCAAAATAATCTTTTCCTCCATACAAACTCAGCAATGACATAATCGTTCCGCCATGAACAATCATTCCTACTAAAGCAGGATTCTTTGCTTTTTGTCCGAAAACCTGACTCAATTCATGGCACATTCTTATAAAGCCGCCTTTACAACGCAGGATAAAATCTTTTCTGCTTTCTCCTTCTGGAAAATCCAATGTGCCATTGCTGCGGAGCCATTCCTGATACTGTGCATCATCCTTTAATTCTTCATAATTTCTATATTCAAACCGTCCGAAATTAATCTCTTCCCATTCTGGAATAATAATCGGACATAATGTGGGATAAATAATTTTAGCAGTTTCCGTACATCTTTTCATGGGACTGGTAAACAAATACTCCACATCAGGATACTTTTTAAGCATTTTATAAGATTCTAATATTTCTATCCCTTCTTCCGACAGGAATTCGTCTGTTTTTCCCAGATATCTCCGTTCTTTATTTGCCTGCGTTGCACCATGCCGGATGAATGCCAGCATTATTTGATTTTCTGCCCAATCCCGCATATGATGCGCTCTACCTCCTCTGCTCTCATTGCAAGCTGCACAAGAATCCTTCCTGTACGTTCCCTGTATTCTCTCTCAAACGGATCTATTGGAACAATCCCGTTCCCAATTTCATCACATATAATAATACAGTCCTCATTGCAGTCCAAAAACGACATAATTTCATCTTCCGGACATCCCCCGCTTGCCATACGGCTCTTAACCCACTGATGAAAGTGATTGATAACCACTATGTTCTTATTTAATTTTCTATCATTTGGCAAAACACCATCCCACACCATATTTTTTTGCACATCATATTTCAGAAGTACATATTCCAATTTTCCCTGCGCAGTTCCGCCTATTACTAATTTCATACTTACTCCTGTCTACATATAAACTACTTCAAGACAAAAACATCAATAAATGCTGCAACTACTACAATACATCCTTCACAAAGAAGTACAAAAAATCCAGCCGTATCGCCGGTCACTCCTCCAAATTCCTTCCTGCTGCGATAATAATAATAAACCAGCGTTAAGACAGCCGCCACTGCCACAATCAAACCTGAAGGAAAAGACTGGAAACACATCAAGCCAACGCATAGCGCACTCTGTAAAGATAACGAGCCTTTCACAACCTTTTTATGGGAACTGTCTGCGAAAGTATAAAGCATACCATCTTTTTTTGCGAGTGGAAAGAAAACGGCACTAATACCGCACAAACAACGCGACAGAAAAAAGCCGCAGCATACAATCTTTAACAGCGCATCACTTTCTATTTCTGAAAATGTACCAAAAAAAACCATTCCATAAGCAGCAAGCATGATGACCGCAAAGGCGCCAATATGGGAATCCTTTAATATTTCCAGCTTTCTCTCCTTTGGGCTATAAGAATGTATCGCATCCATCGTATCCATAAAGCCATCTACATGAAATCCGCCTGTAATAAAAATCGGAATAGCCATCCCTATCGCCGTCCTGCACCCACCCCCTATATGGTAAATACCGCATAAATAATTCCAGAAATAAATACAGCCGCCAATCAACGCCCCTATCCACGGGAAAAAACAAAAAACATATTTCATGTCATCTTCTTTCCATTCAAATTGCGGAACAGGAATTTTAGAATAAATGGATACTGCTATAAAAAAGGATTTTATTACCTGCATTTTCGTTCCCTTCTGTGCTGTCTGTTTTTGTAATATTATTTTATAGTTACCGGAATCCCTGCTACCACTTCAACTACCCGGTCAGCCAATGCCGCAAGTTTTTGATTCATTTTTCCCATTGCCTGAATATACTTCGTTGTTGTTTCGTCGTAAGTAATTCCATCTTCAAATACGTTATTGCTTACCACAACTAAATGATTTGTTTGCTCTTTCAGCATCTTTATATCTCGTATGACATTTTCCGTAACCTGTATTCCCGTCATAGCTTTTTTCTCTGAAAACATCTCATTTGCAGTCAAATTAGAGATACATTCCAGCAAAACAGCCCTGTCTCCATCTTCCATTTTTTCCAGTGCGCCGGAAATCCGTGTAGGCTGCTCAATCGTGAAAAAACCTTTCCCATTTCTTAGATTCCTATGTCTTTCAACCTTTTTCCTTCCCTCGTCATTAAAAACATGCATTGTTGCAAGATAATATTTTTTCATACCTGTCTGTGCAAGAGAAACAGCCGCTTTCTCCGCATAAGAAGATTTGCCGCTTCCACTTCCTCCAACAACCAAAACCATCATACGAATCCTCCATGCCGCCAATACCCCGCAAATTTTGGGCGTTAGCACAAATTTGCCGGTTGAAAATTCATGATTTTCAACCTAATACCTTTCATATTGTTCCACTTTAATATCCGAAAACAGCGTTCTTTTACGATAAACACACATTGCCTGTTCCAATAGCGACAGCATCATCACTGCCCCCGTTCCTTCGCCCAATGCCATTCTG
>CAJUBQ010000168.1 GCA_910584595.1 uncultured Eubacterium sp. | reverse complement strand
AGGATGTTCCAGCCAGCAAAACCATTCCGCCAGGCGCAAAGTCTGACTATGAAAAGCTTAAGTTAATGACATTGATTCACGGGTACGGAACGCGCACTAGCTGCGCGTTCCGTAAGAACATGATTCAGGAGTGAGGGGCGATTTTGCGAAGCAAACTCTCAATATCGCCCCGAATCGTTACTATGAGCGGCCCCAGGCCGTGAATAGTAACGTGCAACGTGAAAAATTGGCTAAGTTTATGAGAAAACAATTGACATTTCTAAAGAATGCGATATAATGAGTGTGTCCTATAGAAATACTATGAATCGTAAAAGAGGGCGTAGTTATACGGTTTCTTGTTTTTTTATCGAAATTAACTACTATATTCCTACGGGAATACTAGGATAATAATACAGAATCTATTAGAATAAAAAGGAGGATTTACACCGATGGAAAAGCTGATATATCTTGATAATGCGGCGACGACAGCCTTAAAACCGGAAGTTTTTGAGGCAATGAAACCGTATTTTTTAGAAAACTACAGCAATCCGAATAGTATCTATACCTTTGCGCAGCAGAGTAAAAAAGCAGTTGACGAAGCGAGAGAAACAATAGCAGGATTGATCGGAGCCAAAACAAATGAGATTTATTTTACTGCAGGCGGCAGTGAGAGCGATAACTGGGCCATAAAAGGCTGTGCGGAAGCATTTGCGTCCAAAGGAAAGCATATTATTACAACAAAGATTGAACACCATGCTGTCTTGCATACATGCGAATATCTGGAGAAAAAGGGATATGAAGTAACTTATCTGGATGTAGATGAAACCGGAATGATTCGTCTGGAACAATTAGAGCGGGCAATCCGTCCGGATACGATTCTAATCAGCATAATGTTTGCTAATAATGAAATCGGTACGATAGAACCGATTCGTGAGATCGGAGCAATCGCAAAAAAACATGGCGTATTGTTCCATACGGATGCAGTTCAGGCATTCGGACATGTACCGATCCGGGTGGACGAGTTAAATATAGATATGCTAAGCGCCAGTGCGCATAAATTCCATGGACCAAAAGGCATCGGCTTCTTTTATATGCGAAACAGTGTAAAATTAGGCGCATATGTACATGGCGGCGCACAGGAACGCGCCAGAAGAGCGGGTACAAGCAATGTGCCGGGAATTGTTGGTATGGCAAAGGCAGCACAGCTAGCAGCAGAAAATATGGAAGAAAACAATAAAAAAATTGCCGCAGTCAGGGATCATCTGATAGAAAGAGTTCTGGCGGAAATACCGTTTTCACGTCTGAATGGGCATCGTGAGTATCGTTTGCCAAACAATGCGAATTTTTGTTTCCGGTTTATCGAAGGAGAATCTTTGCTGATTCTGCTCGATCAAAAAGGTATTTGTGCTTCCAGCGGTTCCGCATGTACTTCAGGATCCCTGGATCCGTCTCATGTATTATTGGCGATTGGCCTGCCTCATGAGATTGCACACGGTTCTTTGCGTTTAACGTTGTCAGAAGAGACGACAATAGAAGAAGCAGATATGGTGGCGGACAGTTTAAAAGCAATTGTAGAGAGACTGCGGAGCATGTCGCCATTGTATGAAGATTTTATAAAAAATCAGTCGTAGTCTTATGGCTGGAGTCCGGTCTCCGGAAAGAGTTTGACTCAGGAAGCCGGAAATATTCGTGCATATAGAAGCAGGAAGGAAGGAGAAAGAACGTTAAGACTGTAAATATAGACGTTCGACATATGTTATGTATAGTGAAAAAGTAATGGATCATTTCAATAATCCAAGGAATGTCGGAGAGATTGAAGGCGCCAGCGGCGTAGGCACTGTCGGAAATGCGAAATGTGGCGATATTATGAGGATTTATCTGGATATTGACGAAGAGACAAAAGTAATCAAAGAATGTAAGTTTAAGACGTTTGGCTGCGGGGCTGCAGTAGCAACGAGCAGTATGGCGACAGAGCTTGTGAAAGGCAAGACTATTTATGAAGCGCTTCAGGTAACGAACAAGGCAGTTATGGAAGCGTTAGACGGACTTCCTCCGGTGAAAGTGCATTGTTCACTGTTGGCAGAAGAAGCGATACATGCGGCATTATGGGATTATGCACAAAAGAATCATATTGAAATTGAAGGTTTGAAGCCGCCGAAGGAAGATATTTCAGAAGAACCGGTAGAAACAGAGGAAGATGAATAATCATTGCAGCGTGTTTTAACAAAACCTGTAAATTTCAAGGAGAACGTATATGAAAGAAAAAGTTGTAGTCGGTATGTCTGGTGGTGTGGATTCTTCTGTTGCAGCTTATTTATTAAAAGAGCAAGGGTATGACGTCATCGGTGTTACGATGCAGATCTGGCAGGCAAAAGATGTACAGACTGTGGAACAGGATGGCGGATGCTGCGGGTTAAACGCAGTGGAAGACGCACGCAGGACAGCGGCACAGCTTCATATTCCCCATTATGTCATGAATTTCCGGCAGGAGTTTCAAAAGTATGTGATTGATTATTTTATTGCAGAATACCGTCTTGGAAGAACACCAAATCCCTGTATTGCCTGCAACCGTTTTGTGAAATGGGAGGCATTGCTGCAAAGAAGCCTTGGGATTGGCGCGGATTATATTGCAACAGGCCATTATGCCCGGCTTGAAAAGCTCTCAAATGGCAGATATGCGCTGCGCCAGTCAGTTTCTATAGGGAAAGATCAGACGTATGCGCTCTATAACCTGACGCAGGAACAGTTAGCGCATACGCTGTTCCCAATAGGGTCTTATACAAAAGATCAGGTTCGTGAAATTGCCGCTCAGGCAGGATTGCATGCAGCCGGTAAGCCGGACAGCCAGGAAATATGTTTTGTACCGGATCATGATTATGCGGCATTTATCAGCAGAAGCTCCAAAGAACAAGAAGCGGCAGGAAATTTTGTTACTGCGGATGGCGCTGTATTAGGGCGTCATCAGGGCATCTCCCATTATACGATTGGCCAGCGCAAAGGGCTGGGATTGGCGCTGGGCAGACCAGTGTTTGTAACAAAAATCCGGCCGGATACGAACGAAGTTGTCATCGGGGAACATGAAGATCTGATGACAACAGAGCTTGAAGCAGAAAATATGAACTATATGGCAGAGTCGCATTTAGAACCGGGACAGAAATTGACGGCAAAAATTCGGTATTCCCATAAAGGAGAAAACTGTGTAATTACAGATGTTTCCGAAAAAGGCGACTGCATTCGATTACAGTTTGAGAATCCTGTGCGGGCAGTTACACCGGGACAGGCAGCAGTGCTATACAAAGATGGATATGTGATTGGCGGAGGCGCTATTCGTTAACTTAGGTTGGGTTGTTAAAAATAACAGTAACAGGTCGGTTTCATGAGCTGTTATGCAATGATTTCGATCGTAGATCAGGTTAGGAGGAAATGATTATGGCAGAAAGTCAGTGCAGTGGATGTCCAAGTGCATCCAGCTGTTCAGCTGAGCAGCGCGAAAACTGCAGTTCCGCTCAGGGACCGCAAAGTATGTTAGAGCCTGCAAACAAATATTCAAAAATTAAGAAAGTCATCGGTATTGTCAGTGGCAAAGGCGGCGTTGGCAAATCTTTTGTAACCGCTTGCCTTGCATCAGCAATGAAAAAAGCCGGTTATTCTACCGGTATTATGGATGCGGATATTACCGGCCCGTCGATTCCAAAAATGTTTGGAGTACAAGGTGAAGCATATGGAAATGCAGAAGGTATGATTCTTCCGCTTGAGACCAAAGAAGGCATCCGGCTGATTTCGATCAGTCTGCTGATGGAAAATCCGGAAGATCCGGTCATCTGGCGTGGGCCGGTGATCGGCGGCGCTGTGAAACAGTTCTGGACAGATGTTGTCTGGGGTGATTTGGATTATTTAATGATTGATATGCCACCCGGAACGGGAGACGTGCCGCTGACGGTTTTCCAGTCGCTTCCGGTAGATGGTATTGTCGTAGTTACTTCTCCGCAAGAGCTGGTACAGATGATCGTTAAAAAAGCATTTCGGATGGCTGCGATGATGGATATTCCGGTGCTTGGAGTGGTTGAAAATTTCAGTTACTTCAAATGTCCGGATTGCGGAAAGGAAATCCGATTATTCGGAGAAAGCCATGTAGAGGAAGCCGCGAAGGAACTGGGTATTCCGGTGCTTGGAAAGGTGCCGTTAGACCCTGAGATGGCGAAAGCCGCGGACGCAGGAGAATTTTATAAAATGGAACATCCGTATCTTCAAGCAGCGGTAGAAGCGCTGAGCAGATCATAAGGCGCCAGGATACGATACAGAGTATGGCGGTCTTTGCATATTTTGCAGGGCCGCCGTACTCTTTAACTGTTATTGAGCCAGGTCAATCTGCTGCATCGTTCCGGCAGTTCCGTTTTCATATAAAAACATTCCGGTCTGGCGCACTACGGCATTTGTTTTGTTATCTGTCTGAGAATTTAATGAAAATTCTGTATTTACATTTCCAAGATAAATCGCACCAACGCCTGCGGCGCCAAGTCCGCGCAGGACATCTTTTCCGTTTTCATCTTTCTGCCAGATCAGCAGCTTGTCAAAAATCTCATCTGCCTCATCAATCCAGCCGTTGCCATCTTGATCGTATTGTGCCAGATCAGCAAATCCATTTCCGCTGGCTGTGCCGAATAATTCACTGCCGTCATTGATGACCCCATCCCCGTTTTTATCTAATGCCAGAAAGCCGCTTCCGGCATTCAGACGCGAAATCTGTTCTGCGTGGCCATCGGCATCCAGATCAAAATAGAACTTCTGGTCGGAAACAGAAGCCGTCTCCGTATCCAGATTGATGACAAGCGGATCGGTCAGTCGTACCATGCTCAGATCTAAAAATGAAGCAGTTTCCTCATAAAATGACCGGGACATCGATACTTCTACATTAAAGTCAATCTCTTTGCCCGAGGCAGTTACAACTTTGCCCTGTGTGGCAAAATCTGTCTGCTCGGATTCAAAATAGCTTTGGCGGTTGAATGCGAGAAAATGGCTGCCGCCTGAATAATCGTTAAACAGGGCAGAAAGCGGGTCTAAGGCCTTAGAACCGCCCCAAAACATCTGATGCAGGATATATCCGATGGATTGTCTGCGAATCATATGCATGGCCTGCAGACCACGGTTGCTGTTCATACTCGTATGGCGGATACCGCGGCTTTGTGAAAAACGCGCCATCAGATCATCTTCGGAATCTGCTAAATGCTGTCCGTTTTGTTCTTTGTCCGGATCTTTATTTATTTTATTTTGTGCAGAAGCAGCAGTATGTGACAGCTGGCCCAAAAATCTTGTGCTGCCACCCTGGTTAGATATGGAATGGTACTTTCTTTGTGAGTGCATATGTACGGCACTGGATGTTATAATCATAAACACAAACCTCCCTGAAAAAAATTGTAATAGTTTGCGCAATCGGTTTTACATTGGAAAAGCGCAACTATAACAAAAGTGAAAAGGACTGCATACAAAAAACGGCATACAATTCGGGCCTGCTGCCAAAACTATATACCGTCCGTGGTCTGATCTTTGTGATACAATCCCTGTAACTAAAAAAGTTATCGGAAGATTTTTGGAAATACTTAACTGTAAGAGCTGCTGCTGATGTGTCCGTTCATGACATCAGCGTTCGTTATGGTATAGGTATCTATGATACAAGCATGTTTTGCATCACCGCAGAAAGCAGCTTCCAATAAATCATCAGATGATTTTAACACATGGGCGATCGCTGACCAGTCACCGTCTTCCATCGCATTTTCAAATTCACATAAAAGATCTGAATTAGACAAAGTGTTGCTTTTTGGCCTCCCGGACGCTGGATGAGGGAATCGGCCCTGTCTCATTGTTCCGGTTTCCAGAACGTAAGAATCCCTAAGCATTCTGCATTTACACTATGGTACCGAACGGACGCGGCGC
>CAJUBQ010000167.1 GCA_910584595.1 uncultured Eubacterium sp. | reverse complement strand
TTTTAGTCTGTAGTTTAGCACTATGTTTTACCATTCGACTACCAAAGACAGGTAATATAACTCTGATTTCTGGGGTCTTCTGTCTGTTTTAAGAGGCAGATCAGGTCAGGGAAAAAATGATTTATAACCTTAACGAGTTCTACTGCAAGATGAAACTGTTTGAGATGTTTGCGTGTCTCTCTCCGTGTCACTTTTACTTTCATAGAAAAACCTCCTTTCTTTACGTGGATAGTGCGAAAAAATAATTTTGGGTTAATTATATTATCGCTTATTTTCCCGTAAAATGGGAGGTTTTTTTGCGAAAAATTTTTAATCGTCAGTGCTGATTAAAGAAGCATATACATGCCTAATAACTACTCTATAAATCCGATACACTCATCATTAAATAATCAAAGGCATCAGTTGAATTAACTGGATTGCTACCTTTCCTAAGCTTTTTACCTATCACCAAACACACTATCATTCAATTTTCAAACACTTATAATACAATCATTCAATATGTCTAACCAGTGCAGCAGTTCCACCTAATTTATCCGCACTCCACTGCTGCCTACTCTAAACAAATACATCTGCTACCTTGGAACTTCTATGGAAATTAATTGGAATCCTATTTGAAATATTCCAATTTATGCTATGCAGGCAGCAGTCGAAACCCGAAATATCCATTTTCCAACAGATGCCCCCTACGTGCCAAGTATATTTTAGGACGAATGTACGGACAAATGTCCTGTATTTGTCCAGATAGCAGCAGTGCATGACTTACATAGCCTGTCCCATTTACAAAAAACATCTTGTCATATCTCTACATGAACTGCTGCAACGTTGCAAATTATATCCCGTTTTCTGATCATTTTTATTGCAACGTTGCATTATTCGTTTTGAACCGTGGAAAACAGAATATTCAGCATTTCCAGCACTCATAAACAGACGTAAAGCATCATTCTCAAGTCTTGCCTCATTCGTTTTTGCATCCGTAGGCATTGCAACGTTGCATTTTTTGAGTCCCTGAAAACGGCATATACGAAGGATCTTTCCACGCCATCACCGAGTGAGGCTTCTACCAGTGCTTTGGTATGGCTTTTCCATTTCACGCTCCGCACCAAAACATACGTTCACCATTTTCTCCATCTGGGAAAAATGGTCGGAAACACCGTTCTCACTGTTTATTTTCATCTGTTTTGCATCCGCGAGCATTGTGATATTGCATAATATATTCAAAAACATATGTTCGTATCCCAAACAAAAGAGCAAACACCATATAGACATCTGCTGTTCTTTTAGCAGAGCTGGCAGCAGTGCATTGTCATAAACTCAAAAAAAGAGAGCATCACATCATTTCATCCACATGACACTCCCAAAATATCACATTATACCAGTGTTACACCCCGTTACCGCACCGTTACATCCGTGTTACAATGTAACGGAATCTGCAAAGAAACACATTATCACGCCTATTTCGCTGATTCATAACACAATAATTTTCTCCATTGGACATTTTTGCACAATGGAAAGTCCTATATCACTCAATGCATATTACAATATATAGGCATTGCCCCCTTTTAATTACCGTTGCCACTGGGCACTGCCTGTTAAGCTCCTTCCTGATTCTTCAAAAACCTGTTTATGAAATACTGCTGCCCCTTACCAGTCACAAGCACCGTCTTCGTAATCCTGATACTTCCATCCGGGTTCGTGACCGTCCGCTCCCTGATCTCAAACAGCTTCATTTCCATGCTGCGCTGCGTAGGCATATTATAATCCGTCCCATTCTTCCGGATCAGGTACCCTTCCCGTCTCATCCACTGAAACAGTCTCTTTTCACCCGTATCAATGCCATTCTGCCGGATAATCTTTGCCAGCTCTCCGATCAGGATAAAACTGTGAGAAGCTGTCACTGCGTCTGCAAATATCTCTTTAGGCCTCATACGCTCTATTGCCTGATTCTGATCTGCAATGGTCTTTTGTGCTTCTAGGACAGCCAGTGCCATAAGCTGTTTTCCTGTCGGCATACACATCTGTCCGTCTGCCATCCTGCCTTCCATTTCATGAAAGCGGTCAATATATTTCACTGTAAAAGCCGTCCCTTTTGCCCCTGTAAGCTTATGCGCTATAAATTCACACCCTTTCTTTGTAACCAGAAAACAGGACAGTCTTTTATTCTGCTCCGAAATATATTCAGATTCTGTAAAGTAATCGGAGTGGGAAAGATTTCCCTCTCCAAACTGTACAATATATCTCCGGATATCTTTCATCAGGTCATTATGAGGTTTGCCAACCATATCGGCAACCTCTACGGAATTAATCACTATTCCCTGTTTCATTTCTATATTCTCCATACTCTGAATCTCCTTATTTGTCACCTTATCAAAATATTGTACCATTACCGGCTCACCAACTAAACAGACTTCAAAATCACATGACAGTCTGCATTTCTCCAAAAACTGCTGCATTTAATCCACAAAGGCAGCAGTCCATTACGCCAGCCACAAGCCCGGATTCTGCCCGTCCTTCCTGTTTTAAAAATAACGTCCAAGCTGTTACACGGCAAATTTCGGGCACTCAGCAACGCAGACGGGCATATCTGATAATGGACTGTTACCGGAAAGACCGGATGCAGCAGTCCGTCCATTTTTATGCCGAATAGTTTGCTATACTCCAGGCGAAAAACCGTCATTTTCCCGTCAAACGGCAGATCATGTTTTTACGTGCAATGTCAGACCCGCATTCTCCCGGTGCATCCATGCAGTCCTGCCAGCCCGTATTATTCCGGCCAGAACTTCCATCCGCAAGACTGCCGGAATACATATCTTTTGCAGCATCATAAGCGGCCTGTATGTACTCCCCGTCCTTCCCGTCCAGATTCACTCCAGGACTAACTGCCTTTATAATACGCATCCGGCCCTCATTTATGGAAAGTCCCTCTATACTGCCCAGACCGGGTCTGTCCGCCATCCTGCATATATCCAGCCGGTCCCTGATTTTCTGATCCACCACACTGAGATCCAGTCCTTCCATACGTCCGGCTATCCTTATTCCCCATCTTTTAACTCCTTCCCGGCTTCTGCCTTTCCACTGCCATGATCTCCACCAGTTCCGCCAGACGCCCGGTCATTTTCTTTATATCAGCATAAACCGTTTCTTTTGATACATTCCACTCTGCCGCCACTGCTGCTATACTGCTGCCTTTCATGTATATTCCCCTTACAGTCTCCAGAGGCCTCTGCTGCATATCAGGATAAGTGCTGCCGGCAATAAACCTTTCATACAGCTTAACAGCATTGTCAAGGCATCTGACCGCCCTTGCTGTAACAATCTGGCATTTCTCACGTTCCTTCTGCCAGGTTTCCCACGGCATGGCATTCCTGATGTTTCCCGCCTGGCTTACCAGCAGATAATTGAGCAGCAGTTCCTTTACACCGTCCTGATACGTCCCAGGGCTGTTTACGGCTGCTGGAAGTCCAAAACACAGGACCAGCAGTTCATTTACCGCCATTCGGATATCGTTCTTAACGGTATCTTTCGATACGCCCATCTTTACGGCAACTGCCCTGTTATGCAGCGCCGTCTTCATCATATACCGGTACACAAGGCAGTTATGCCGCCTTTTTACTATTTCAGCATCTGGCGCAGGCTGCAGTATTCCGCATGGGCCTTGACCAGTTCCCCGGCCAGCATATGTCCGTCCCCGCACTGCTTCCTGTAATCCGCTAACATGCCCCTGACAAGTTTTGCGGCATGATTCCGTTTCTCTGCTTCCATCCTGTACAGGACAGACTCCGCCGCAAGCCCTCCGGCATGGTTCCCGTACATACCGCTGCTGCCTGCTTTTAAATCCTCCTTAAAATATTTCCAGTCATAATCCATATTTTCCTCCATCAGACCAGGAACCCGCTGTCTTCATCTTCCATGTCTGCAAATTCAGAATAAGCGTACTCATTATAGCGGTACCCATCCCCCATAAAGGTCTCCAGCTCTGCCCGGTGCGGGCTGTGCAGTATCTTCCAGAACCCTTTGCGGGTCTTCTCACAAACTGCCTGCGGGCTGCATCCAAGTATCTGCGCCGTCTGCTTCACCGAATTTCCCTGATAATAAATGCTCTGACAGCCCGGACCGTCTGTGCATCCAGAACAGCCAGCGCTGAATCCAGCGCTTTTTTCAAATCCCTGCTGTAAATGCTGTATGTAATCAGTTCCTCAATATCTTCATCACTCTGCAGCATGCCGATCAGTGAGCTTTCCCCATCACCATCGGTATAGTCCTTATCAATGCTGACATCCTTCATGTTATACATGGTCTTCTCCAGATGGTCCAGAGAACGCTCAGAAATATCCAGCCCTTCAAGAAGCTCATCCCTTGTCGGATAACGGCCTTTTTCATCCATGCACTGCTGCCTGAACCTTGCATACGTCCGTATCCGCCTTTTCAGATATACAGGCATCCTGACGCTGGTACAGCAGTTTTCACTGTAACGGATGACTGCTGCCTTGATATAATATCCGGCACAGGTGAGAAAATTCGCCCTCCTGTTTTTATCATACCTCACGGCAGCAGTCAGCAGTCCGATGAAGCCTTCCTGCTCATAGTCCTCATAATCCGCCTTATTTTCCATATGGCCGCAAAGCCTCCTGACTTGCCACCGCACAAACTTCCAGTTCTGTTCCAAAAGCTGTTCTTGGCTGGCAGCTACGTCGATTCCCTTCTGGATCCGCTCTCAACTATTTCCTCATTTGACATACCATGTCCACTCCCTTACAATGGATTCAGCAGCGCAGCACTGCAAAGCACTCGTATTTGAAAGCCTTCCTGTGGCAGCAGTGGGGCTTTCCAAAGGCAAAATCCATCCTCCAGCCATCAGTTCCCATTTCCAGTTCCATTTAGCAGCATCCCCAAATTCCTGTCCGCTATCTTCCTAATTACCAGCCAGCTGTAAAGATATGGTAAACTTTATATAAAGTGTATGACTTTTGTTACATGAGTACTCTCGGAAACTCTTGAATAAAGGATTAAAATCTATGCAAAAAAGAATATCGGGTTGTATATGCAGGGGATATGTACAAGATTTGGTTTGGCTACGTGAATAGTTCTTAATTTTGGGCGCATTTCACCCTTGTGCTGCAGGATGCTTTTTGAAAATTATATATGCAGTTCAATTGTCTGGATGCTGTTTACCCATCAGAGCCTTTGCTTTTTCATCCATGCGTCTGCATGGATGTTAATGCCGGCAATTACCGCAAAAAAAGTATATCTTTTCCTTCGGTGTATGCCCATGGCATGCAGATGGTAATCATTCAGGATGCGGTTATTTACCCGTTCGCAGGATGTGCGGTTTTTATAAATTTTTTTGTATTCCCGCGTGCCCCTGGCAACCGGGGGATAAAGGCGCGCATCCCAGTCAGGCTTTGTATAGACGCACCGCCCGTATGGGGATTTGGAGCATTTATCCCGGCGCGGACAGTCATCCACTTTGTGGCAGGCCAGCGGGCAGCGCCATTTGCACCGGCTGCGGCTTGAACAATAACCCCAGTATACCATCCTGTGGCCGGCCTGGCAGACGGGTGTCCCGTCTTTATCAATTGTAATTTCATCCGGAATGGATTTTGGCATGCCGCGGTTCACATTCAGGTCAATAAAAGGCCGGATGCCCCATGTTTTGCAAAGGTTATAGGTAGGATAGTTGTCATTTGCAGAATCAAAGCACAGGTTTTGGATGGAAATGTCAGGATTAAGGTCACGAAATTCCTTAAGCGTGACAATCCCGCTGACGCTGTCGTGGCGCCTTGCGTCCAGGAAACGGATATGCAAAGGAAGGTCGATTCCAAGCTGGCTGTTATGGTAAGACAGCATGTACAGCGTATATCCTGCACTGGTCAACAAAAATTGGACACTTAAATTGTATTTTTTGACATACAATC
>CAJUBQ010000166.1 GCA_910584595.1 uncultured Eubacterium sp. | reverse complement strand
TCAATCAATGTTACAAGCCGCCCTGCCTCTGTGCGGATATGCCCTACAAAACGTGCCATATCCTCCGGTTTTACAAGACCATTCTCCATTAACTCCGCACTTCCCATGATTGATTGCAGCGGCGTTTTCAGTTCATGTGATACATTGGCAGTAAACTCCCGCCTGTTCCTTTCTGCGAAAGCTGCTTCTGTTATATCAAAGGCAAGGACAACCGCCCCGATTACAGTACCGTTAGATTCAATGCGGTTGACATGGATCTGATACTCTTTTCCCTCACGTTCTATGCGGATTTCGCTGTGTCCGCTTGAAAATGCGTCCTGTATGGCGTGGCTCACATCATGGTTTCGCTCCACTGTCAGAAAATCCTTACCTATGCAGGATTTTTTTGTATGGAACAGTTTCAATGCTGCAGGATTGATGTTCAGAATTACATTTTTTTCGTTTAAAAGCACAAGTCCTTCCGTCATGCCCTGCGTAATCTGTGTAAACTCATCATTCTTTCTCTGAAGTTCCGACAACTGTACATCTATCTGCCTATGCTGTTTATTGATACGGTTTAACAAGGGCGCTAATTCTTCATAGGTATCATTTTCCAGCGGCTTTTCCAAATCAAGGCTGTTTAACGGCTCCATGATATGTTTGGAAATCCGGCTTGCCAACACTCCCGACAACACAAGGGCCACGGCAAGCACAATTAAAATCGGCTGTATCATTCCCAATACAAGCAACCAAACAGTAGCACTGCTAACCGAAATTCTAAGGACAGAACCATCGTTAAGCCTTCTGGCACAGTAAAGCGTTTTTTCCAGGAGTGTCGTGGAATAGCGCAGGCTTTTTCCTTCGCTGTTCTGTAATGCCTGCCTGATTTCCTCCCTGTCCGCATGGTTTTCCATACTTTCCTCGTCGGACTGTGTATCATATATCACATCGCCGTTCCCGGCAACCCATGTCAGACGGTACTGATTTGATTGTAATTCCTCAAGATATTCCTGCCCGTTCTTCTCAACGGCTGCGGCTGCCAAAGACAACTCATCTTCTAACTGTTTCCCCTGAACATCACTGAAATAACGGTAAAGACACCCCATGATGATAACAAGGCTCGCCATCAGGACAGCCGCCGCCACAATCATAATAGACTTAAAAATTTTCTTTGTCATGCCTGCACCTCTAATCTATATCCAACGCCACGCACTGTTTCAATCATTTTCCCATAATCCCCCAGCTTCACACGCAATGTACGGATATGCATATCAACCGTCCTTGTTTCACTGATATAATCCGCACCCCATACATCATTAAAAAGCTGGTCACGGGTAAATGCAATTCCCGGATGAGAGAGGAACAGACGGAGAAGTTCAAACTCTTTTAAGGTAAGCTGTATCCTTTCGCTGTCAGCGGTAACAGTATGCTCGTCTAAATTGACAACAAGGCCGCCTGCCTTCAAAAGATGTTCCACTTCTGTGGGATTGCATCGGCGAAGTACAGCTTTCACACGGGAAACCATTTCCATCATTCCAAAAGGCTTTACAAGATAATCGTCCGCACCTAAATCAAGGCTCTGAATTTTATCGTACTCCATGCCCTTAGCCGTTGCCATGATAACGGGAATCCTGCAAGTGTCGTAACTGTCTTTCAGAAATTTCAACAATTCCACGCCGTCCTCTCCGGGCAGCATAATATCAAGGATAATCAAATCCGGCTTATCCGTGGCCAGCGCATCACGAAAAGCCGCCGCATCCGAAAAGCCTGTTGCTTCAAAATCTGTAGAATTAAGCGTGTATACCTCAATATCCCTGATACTTTCATCGTCCTCTACGCACCATATTTTCATAAATTTTCTGCTCCTTTGTGTTTTCCTGTTACAGAAAAAGCCACCCACTCTGCAATATTTACCGCATGATCCCCAATACGTTCAAAGTATTTGGCAATCATCAGTAAATCTAATGCGTATCCTCCATTTGTCGGCTTTTCTGCTATCAGTTCAATCAATGATGATTTGACCTGCAGGAATAAATCGTCAACCACATCGTCACGGTCAATCGCCGCATCAGCCAGCGCAACATCCTGCTTTACAAAGGCATCAATGCTTTCTGTGACCATTTGGCTCACCGCATCAGCCATAAAACGGATATGTTCACATTCCCCGCCTGTCCGCCCGTCAAGAAATGTAATAATTTCTGCAATGTCCGCCGCCTGCGTTCCAATACGCTCCATATCGGTAATCATTTTAAGGGCTGCGGAAATCTGCCGCAAATCCCCTGCCACCGGCTGTTGCTGTAACAACAGTTTCAGGCACAGCGTTTCTATTGTGCGCTCCATATGGTTAATTTCCCCGTCAAGGGATATAACCTTATCTGTCAGCTTCACATCGCCCGCAGAGAGCGCCCTTGAAGCAATTGCAATCGCTTCCTCACACATTGCCCCCATCCTCGTAAGCTCATTATTAAGCGTAGCAAGCTGTTCATCAAAACGACTTCTCATTATCCAAACCTCCCCGTAATATAATCCTCTGTCCGCTTGTCTTTTGGCTGCTCAAACATCTTTTCCGTATTTCCATATTCAATTAAACTACCGAGGAGAAAGAATGCAGTATTATCGGAAATCCGTACAGCCTGCTGCATATTGTGCGTTACGATGATAATAGTATACTTATCTTTCAGTTCCATTGCAAGTTCCTCAATTTTAGATGTGGAAATCGGATCAAGGGCGCTTGTGGGCTCATCCATCAGAAGCACATCCGGTTCAACCGCTAATGCACGGGCAATGCAGAGCCGCTGCTGCTGACCTCCCGACAATCCTAATGCCGATTTTTTCAGCCTGTCCTTTACTTCCTCCCAGATTGCAGCTCCACGCAGGGAGTGTTCTACGATATCGTCCAGTTTTGCTTTATTTTTTATGCCATGTGTCCTTGGTCCATAAGCAATATTATCATAAATACTCATCGGAAACGGATTAGGCTTTTGAAAGACCATGCCAATGCTGCGGCGAAGCTCATTGACATCAATATCTGCATCAAAAATATTATAATTCCTATAACACACTTCTCCCGTAATCCTTACACCAGTAATAAGGTCATTCATTCGATTTAAAGATTTAAGAAAAGTAGATTTTCCACACCCGGAGGGACCAATCAGAGCTGTAATGCTCCGTTCCTCAATTTCAATATTTATATCTTTCAAAGCCTGCGCACTGCCATACCAAAGACACAGGTCTTTCACTGTCATAACATTACTCATACAATTCTCCTTCTTTGGAAATATCTGCCCACCAATGCTGCCGACAAATTGATGAACATGGTCAAAATCATCAGGATAGCGGCAATAGCAAAAGCAATTCCAAATTCTCCGTTTTCCTTTGCATAGACATATAATGCAACTGTCAGTGTTGCCCCTGCACTGCCAAGCCCCTCAAAGATTCCATTCAGAGCGTGGGCAAAACCAGCCGTAAAAAGAAGTGCCGCCGATTCCCCAAGAATACGCCCGACAGACAGGATACAGCCCGTTATGACACCTTCAATACAGCCGGGAAGTACAACGGTATAAATCACACGCCATTTTCCAGCCCCAAGTCCGAAAGCACCTTCACGGTAACTTTGCGGCACCGTTTTCAGGCTCTCCTGAGTGGTACGCATGACCGTGGGCAGATTCATGATTACCAGTGTAAATGCCCCTGCTAAGAGGGAAGTTTTCATACCAAAAAACTGACAGAAAAACAGCATCCCCACAAGACCATAAATAATAGACGGAATCCCCGATAATGTTTCAGCAGTGTATTCAATCATTTCTACCAGCTTTTTATTTTTGGCATATTCCGTCAGATAAATTGCAGCACCTACCCCAAGAGGAAGAACCAATACCAAAGTTGCCAGCACAATATAGACCGTATTGAGAATATCCGGCAGAATCCCTATGCGGTTCGACAGATAACTCGGTTTTGTAGTAAGCAGTTCCCATGATACATTCGGCAGTCCTTTCCACAATACATAGCCGATTAAAAATAATACCAATGCACAGGTAACGCTCACGGAAATTCCCATCAGCACACGCATGACGGTAATGTATGCTTTCCTTTTAGTTGAAATAGATTGTTTTTGCATTTTCATTTACTCCTTACTATGTTTCAAAAAGAAATTCAACACGGCATTTATCAGCATGATAAAGAGGAACAGCACCAACGCAATGGAAAACAATGCCTGTTTTTGTAAACTCCCGTCAGCCGCATAGGACATTTCACTTGCCACGGCGGTTGTAAGGAAACGTACACTTTGAAACATCCCCGGCATATTAGGTGCGTTCCCTGCCACCATCATAATAGCCATTGCCTCTCCGATAGCCCTGCCAACTCCTAACACGACAGCCGCTGCGATACCGCTTTTTGCTGCCGGAACAGATACACGGAAATATGTTTCAACCGGCGTTGCTCCAAGTGCAAGGGAAGCATCCTCATATTCCTTTGGAACTGCTTCTAACGCCGTAAGCGATACTTTGATAATTGATGGTAAAATCATAATGGCAAGCACTATAATGGCAGCAAACAGACTTGCCCCGTCCGGAATATGAAAGAGGGTCCGTATCCCCGGAACAAGCACCATCATTCCTACAAGTCCATAAACCACTGACGGAATGCCCGCCAGCAGACTGACCGCCGTTTCTATAACAGTTTTTACTTTTGGCGGCGCAATTTTAGAGAGGTAAACTGCTGTCAGAAAGCCAACCGGCACTCCGATTACAATTGCACCAGCCGTACCGTAAATACTTGTGAGGATAAAAGGCAAAATGCCATATTGCGGCTGTGCTGCCGTAGAAGCCCACTTTTTCCCAAAAAGGAATTTCAAAACACCTATTTTACGGATAGCAGGAATACCGGATATGACAAGATAAATTGTAATTAAAAGCACACAGCCAACCGTAATCAGACCAAGTATCAGGAAAATGCCATGTATGGCATTCTCCATAAGCCGTTTTCTGTTTTTCATTTGACTCCACCTTTCAAAGCCTTTAGTTTACCGGCACAGCACCCGCAGATGAGATAATCTCATTTGCTTCAGATGATGTAATATAGTCAAAGAATTTCTGTGCAGCCTCCGAAAGTTCTACATTGCTCCTTGTAACTAATACAAAAGGGCGCTGCACTACATAACTTCCATCTTTGACTGTTTCCTCCGTAGGCATAATGCCGCTGACAGAAAGTGCTTTTACAGTTTCCTTTACGGACGCAAGGGAAGCATAACCGATTGCCGCAGGATTGCCTGCCACTGTTGTGATCACATCTCCGGTAGATGTAAGTTCCTGACGGTATTTGCAGACATCTTCCGTATCTGTAATGGATTCAAAGCCATCTCTTGTACCACTTCCCGCTTCACGGCCAATCAGTACAATTTCCAAATCATTACCGCCTATCTCCTTCCAATTCGTTATTTCGCCCCTATAAATTCTGCCAATCGTTTCAAGGTCAAGGTCATTTACCGGATTATCAGTATTTACAATAACGGCAATGCCATCAAGAGCCAGTATCGTTTCAGTCAACCCCTGTGCCTTTTCTTCATCCTTTAAGTTACGGCTGGAAAGACCAATATCACAACGTCCCTCTGCAACCGCAGTAATTCCGGAACCGGAGCCGGTAGGATTATATGTAAAGGTTACGCCGGAATTGTTTTCCTCAAAGGCTTCTCCCAAAGCACCAATGACCTTTTCCATAGAAGTCGAACCGTCCGTAGATACCGATCCACTGACTATTTTCCCACATCCTGTCATAGCAGTAAGCATAAGTGATACAATAGTAATAAGTGTGACAAATTTTTTCATGATATATTTTCTCCTTTTCTATCTGATATTTTTTGTTCTGTGATTATTATGATAAGTACTGTCTGTAAAATCAAAAACACAACTTTTGTCAAATATTTGTAAAATTTGCAGACTTAT
>CAJUBQ010000165.1 GCA_910584595.1 uncultured Eubacterium sp. | reverse complement strand
CTAAAAGAATATATGATAAAAGGCTTTACTATGGATGATGAGCGATTAAAGAATCTGGGAGGTGGAAATTACTGGAAAGAATTATTAGACCGTATACGGGATATTCGCTCATCGGAAAAAGTGATGTACCGGCAGGTGCTTGACCTTTATGCTACCAGTGTGGATTATAATCCTAAAAGTAGTGAATCTATCGCATTTTTTAAAATGGTTCAAAATAAGCTGCATTATGCGGCACATGGGCATACAGCGGCAGAGGTAATATATAAACGAGCAGATGCAGAGCAGCCATTTATGGGGCTAAAAAGTTTTTCTGGCGATTTTCCAACATTAAAAGATATTGGTATTGCAAAGAATTACTTAAGCGAGGATGAATTGAAGATTTTGAATAACATTGTTTCTGGATATTTTGATTTTGCAGAAATTCAGGCTATGCGCCATAATCCCATGTATATGTCTGATTATGTAGAGCATCTTGATAATGTATTGAAAACGACTGGAGAAAAGCTCTTGCAGGGAGCAGGAACAGTTAGCCATGCGCAGGCAATTGAAAAAGCAACAGAAGAATATAAAAAATATCAAGTTCAGAACTTATCACCAGTTGAAGAGGAATATTTAGAAAGCATAAAAAACATACATAGTACGGCAAAGAAAAAAGCGAAGAGGTAATAATGCAAAATTGTGTTCCTATACGAGTGACGAGGCTGAAAAATGGTGTTTACATAGTAGCTCCGACACATGTTGAGTGTGTCGTGTTGATGTCACGGGTGGAAAAGTGAGTGTGTGAAAAGGCTTTGGTTTCAAGGAATTTGTGGTGTTTACAGGTCGTTTTTTCAATGTTAATAATTTTGTCAAATTCCTTGAAATTAAGGCTTTGGGAACATATTGAATGGCATAGTTTAGTTGACAGAATGATTTTAGGGTAGGTTGTGTAGACAGGATTATTGTGGTTGACAGGATTGATGCATAGACTAATCACCATCTGGGAAAAACTAATGAATGATAATTAGTCGAGAACGGATAGGTGAGAAAATATGCCAAATAAACCAAATGTTCATTACATTCCTGCAAACCCACAGAAGAGAGAAAAGCGTGTCGGGATTTACTGCCGTGTAAGCACAAACAGCATGGAGCAGCTCCAAAGCCTGACTGCCCAAGTATCACATTTGACAAGATTAACAGCTACTGTACCGCAATGGCTTCTGTCAGATGTTTATATGGATATTGCTACAAGCAAGACAGGCTCATCACGAAAGGAATTTAACCGGATGCTGGAGGACTGCAAATCTCATAAGTTGGAGATAGTTATAACGAAAGATGTGAGCAGATTCGGAAGGGATACAGTTGAAGTCTTGGATGCTTTTAATCAATTAAAGGTGTTAGGTGTTCGTGTGATATTTGAAGGAAATAGCTTGGATACCGCAAATACTGACAGTGATTTGATGGTGGCTGTAATGGAATCCATTGCACAGGCCGAAAACGAATCAAGAAGTGAAAATATAAGATGGGGAATTAAGCAACGAGCAGCAACTGGAACTTCAAAACTATATGATAGAAAGTGCTACGGCTATAAACATGATGAGAATGGTCATTTAGTTATTGATGAAGAAAAGGCTAAAAACGTTAAGCTGATATTTGATCTGTATCTTAACGGTCAGAGTGTTGTAGGTATTATCAAGGAACTTGAAAGGCAGAAAATTTTATCACCAACAGGAAAGGTGAAGTGGTGCAAGAGAACCATTGATGTTATGCTGAGCAATGAGAAGTATACTGGAGATGTCGAACTTTTGAAATCTGGCAAAAGCGAGATTCATTACTTGGCATCAGGAAATAATCCAGCTATAATATCAAAGGAAGTTTTTGAAGCGGTTCAGCTTGAGAAAAAGAGGCGGAGTAATGTAACAAAGAATGAGAATTGCAGTCAAAGAAAGAGTGAAAAGCATAGTTCTAAAAGAGGGATATAATTAGGTTTCACTTGATAATCAGGTGATATGATTTGATGGGGCAGGTAAAGAAAAGGAGTGCAGTTTTATGAGAATTTTTATTAGTCATGCAACAAAAAATCGGGAAATAGTATTGAGGTTTGCTGAGTTTTTGGAAAACGCAAGCAGTGATATAATAGTTTTTTGTTCGTCAGAAGATGGGAGCATTAAGGTTGGAGAGAATTTTATAGAAACGATTTTTAACGAATTGAATAATAGTGATTTGTTTGTACCAGTTATAAGCAAGGAATATTATGAAAGTAAGTTTTGCATGATCGAGTTAGGAGTAGCGTATTCATATTTATATAATCAATATAATAAAAAGGGTGAAGACTATATATTTCCATTTGCCCTTTATCCAATGCAAAAAGGACAAGCGTTATCAGGGACTCCTATGGCGAATATTCAGACTGGGGATTTAAGTGACAAAAAAGATATTCATAGCTTTTTAGAGTATTTGTCTGCTGATAAGGGAGTGGACATAGGAGCTGGTGTTAATCGGAAATTGCATTCTTTTATATTTGATTTAGATCAAATTCTTTTGGAAGATCAAAATATTATCGAAATTGCAAAAATCAACGCTTATTTTGATGACAGTATTGAGTTTAAATGCAGGGAAGATATTGTTAATACGAGTATCGCAGAAAAAATGATAGTGGTAAATTATAATATGAATCCATATGAGAGAACAGGCATTAAATATCCCAACTTTATTAGTATAGTTCTGAAATATGTGGATAAACTGGATGTCTGCCGTTATCTGGATTTTAACAATCAGGCTGAACTGCATTTTGAGGTGATTAATTTTACTAATTCTTTAAAACGGATTTTTGTGGAATTTAAATATTCAGACAGTAATATAATTTTGGAAACATTTGAGTTTCCTGTTGGTTATGGTGAAAATAAATTAAGTGTACCATTGGATGAAATGAGGAGCAAAGCTTTAAGTAATATTTCGGAAATATGTTTTGTCATTCATCCTGATGATGTTGTTGAAGAAGAAGGGATGTTCAAAGTTGGCGCAGTAGAAATAAATTAATAGTATTATATTTCTATATGTAAGGATTAGCAGGAGAGGTCATGGAAGATATTCAAAAAACATTTGGGAAAGTTATTGATATTATTAAAACAGCAAAGAGTAATACCTATCGTAAAGTCAATGAAGAATTGATAAAGATGTATTGGCTGGTAGGAAAGTTTGTCAGTGAGGAAACTAAGGAAGCATCATATGGTGATGCCTATGTAAATGAATTATCTGCCTGTATCCAGAAAGCATTTCCTGGAATTAAAGGATTTAACCGTCGTGGGCTATATCGTATGAAACAATTTTACGAAACATATGCTGGTTTTGAAAAAGTGTCTCCACTGGTGACACAAATTAGCTGGACAAATAATTTGCTGATTTTGTCTGGAACAAAAAGCATTGAAGAGAAAGAATTTTACCTGCGTTTATGTATACAGGAAAATTACAGTAAAAGAGAACTTGAAAGACAATTAGATAGTGGATATTATGAACGCTATATGCTTTCTAAAAATAAAGTACTTCCTGAAGGAATAAAAACTGTAGAGAAAAATCCATTTCTTGATTCCTATGTGATTGAATTTTTGGATCTGCCAAATTCTTATAAAGAG
Organism: uncultured Eubacterium sp.; assembly: GCA_910584595.1. Classification (GTDB taxonomy): domain Bacteria; phylum Bacillota; class Clostridia; order Lachnospirales; family Lachnospiraceae; genus Eubacterium_J. The sequence goes on along the minus strand of CAJUBQ010000165.1, from coordinate 2,384 downwards.
AATGATTTCAGAAAAGCATTGATATTAAAAATGCGGGATTTTATTCTGGAACTGGGAAAAGATTTTACGTTTATTGATGAGGAATATAAGGTGCAGGTTGGCGGCGAAGACTATTCTATTGATCTTTTATTTTTTCACCGAGGTTTACAGTGTCTTGTTGCGTTTGAATTGAAAATTGGAAGATTTAAGCCGGAATATATTTCTAAAATGGATTTTTATTTAGAGGCGTTAGACAGACAGGTAAAAAAGAAACATGAAAATCCAAGTGTAGGGCTTATATTATGTGCATCTAAAGATGATGAAGTGGTAGAGTATGCTATGAGCAGAAGTATGTCTCCGATGCTGGTATCAGAGTATAAGCTGCAATTACCTGATAAAAAGGTGCTAAGAGAAAAATTGCAGGAGTTGGTGAATATTCAGGAAATTAAGGAAGGATAAACTATGACACCTGTGGTGACACTATTTGGATCAGAGATATTTAAGAGAGATTTTAGAAATAGCCTAATCAAAAATGGAGGACTGATAAGATAGAATAATTGTTAAAACCTTAAAAACACAGTAATGAAGCAGTAATGGATATATTTGGGAATAGACTAACTATCACACGTTGAGTGTGTCGTGTTGATGTCATGGGTTGAAAAGTAAGTATGTGAAAAGGCTCTGATTTCAAGGGATTTGTGGCATTTAAGTGGGATTTTACGGCATTTTCAATCCTGTCAAATTCCTTGAAATTAAGGCTTAGGGAACATATCGAATGGCATAGTTGAGTTGACAGAATGGATAAATAATAGGGTTGTGTAGACAGGATTATTGTGGTTGACAGGATTGATGTATAGAAATCAAATTGCAAATTTGATGCAAGAGGTAAAAACAGAATATTTGTAAAACCACTGAAATAAAGGCATTTGGCGATATTTGGTATTGTCAGATGCCTTTTCTTTTTATATGTGATTTAGTATCTGTGAAAAAACGGAGGTGTGCGTGAACCCTCCTCATAGAAATATGAACTCCCTTATTTTTGAGAAATGAACACTCTTGGAGCAAAATCAAAATGTATGACATGAGCTATCTATTCACAATAAATTCAGCTTTCCTACACGAATTTGTCATTGACTAACTTGCAAACTTAAGTTATAATATAAACGACGTTATATAAACTAGTTAATTTTATAATGGAGGTGCGTTATGCCACGCAGCGTTCAAATTACAAAAGAAAAAATTCTCACAGCGGCGTTAGATGTTCTTATTCGTGATGGATATTTGGCAGTAAATATTAAAAGTATTGCCAAAGAATTAAAATGTTCAACACAACCGATTGCATGGCAATTTGGTAATATGGATAACATGAGGGAAGCTCTGACGAAAGAAGCTGTTGCATACGCAAATCAAAAAATGATGCCTACTTCAACAAATTGCATAGAAGCATTTTGGCAAGTTGGCTATGCGTATATCAATTTGGCTTTTGACACACCTAATTTATTTCGCTTTGTATATATGGGCGAAAGCAAGAATTATTGCAGAGGCGGATTTGACTCTATCTTAACAGATAGCGGAAATGCTGTTTTGATAGATAAATTATGTAAGTATCTTGATATTAGCAGGAAACAGGCAGATATGCTGCTTCAAAGAATGATTGTATATACGCATGGAATTGTATCCTTAGTTGTAGCAGGTGTATTGAATTGTACCAAAGAGCAGGTGTATTCAATAGTGAAAGAGTTTGGTTCGGATTTGCTTTCTCTTACGGGTACAGCTTTAGATATAGAGGCTGTTATGTCAAATATAATCGAGGTATAAATTTTTATGAAAAGGATTTTTCTAAAAAAGGTAATAAAGAAAATGCTAATGTTATTTTTCATATTATGTGCAATAGTTTTGCTGATTTTCTTAACAGGTGTATTTTTTCGTATTCATAACTCATTGGAATCAAAAATAGATACGAACTTAGGAATACAAGAAAATACCTATGTCACAATAGGCGGTATAGAACAATATCTACAAATCCGTGGTGAAGATAGGGACAATCCTATTATCCTCTGGCTTCATGGAGGACCCGGTTTTCCGCTCACATACTTAACTTACTATTATCAGACTGCATTGGAAAAAGATTATACGATTGTTTGCTGGGAACAAAGAGGCTGCGGACGAACATTTTACAGAAACAAAGGCGACAACAATCTGACTATCGAACAATTACTTGCTGATACAGATGAAATAATTGATTATTTGCGGGAGCGTTTTGGTAAAGACAAAATTATCATCATGGGGCAATCATGGGGAACAGTGCTTGGAATGGATTATATAAATATCCACCCAGAAAAAGTAGATGCCTATATTGGAGTAGGTCAAGTGACCAACTTTTCGCAGGGGAAAATCTATGCGGC
>CAJUBQ010000164.1 GCA_910584595.1 uncultured Eubacterium sp. | reverse complement strand
TCCTTTTATCATACCGCAAAATTGTCCAAATATCAAGCAGACACTACACTAGTGCTCCATCCGGACAGAAATTAGAGTTTAGTACTGACTGATTCACCTCAGTGCAAGGCAAAATTTTGACGGCGATGTGGTTCCATCGACTAGAAATTTTAACGCAGCAATGATGTGAATCAGGCTGTAATAAACTTTAATTTCTGTCCGGATGGAGCACTAGCTTTTGACCTTTATTTTAAATGCCAAATAGCCGATTGGCACAATTATTTTTAATTACACCAGCCGGCTATTCTTTTGACCTATATGATTCTTTACATCCTCTGCCTGTATTTGGCATTACATAGCATACCACTTTATTCGTATGTCTTTCTATTCAAAATTAAGCTTCTCGCCTCACAAAACTTTCTTCTTATTTACAACCTATTGACAATCCAAATTAAAATCACACAGACTAAAAATAACTTTTTGCGGCCAACACACGCATTGATTAAAACAATAGCCATATGATAACCTTAAAAATATGCATCAAAAAAGAATAGCTCTCAATTGCAACTGCCGCAATTTATTCAACAACAAAAGGAGATGACTTAAATGATTCATATCGTAATATGTGATAACAATGTTGCATTTTTAAATACTCTGAATCAATATTTTGATAAATATAAGTCTGAACATAAAACAAATTTAAAACTGACACTGTTTAAAAAAGGGGAAGATTTAATAAACAATTACTGTTTTGCATTTAATATTATTTTCTTAGACATCTTAATACCCGACGTGGACGGAATAACAGTTGCAAAGAAAATTCGAGAATTAGACTCCAGGGTAGTAATGATTTTCCTTACTTCTACTTTGAAATATAGCCTGATGGGTTATTCAGTTGGAGCAGCTAATTATATGATGAAGCCCATCAGTTATAAAAAATTCAAAATGGAGCTGGACAAAGCTATTTCATATTGTAACGAACCGGAACAACATTTTATCATTATAAAAAATGCAACCGGGATATATAAAATATATGTCAACGATATTTCTTTTATTGAGACGTGCAATCACAGAACTTTAATACATACAAAAAAGAAAAATATAACTTGCTTTCACAACATGAAAAAATTAGAAAAGGATTTACAGGATTTTGGTTTTATACGCTGTCATTCCAGTTATATCGTCAATATCAGCTATATAGAATCTGTAGAAAAATTACTAATTACTTTACTATCATCCGAACAAATCCCCATCAGCCAACAAAAACGGAAACACGTCATGAAAATCCTTGCCGTATATTGGGGCTGGAATTAAGGTGTTCTAAATAAAAAGTATAAAGCCTATGGCGCTTCCATAGGCTTTACACTTTCTCTTTCACTTGCGAAACTGGCTATAAGACGCATGATTTTGTAACCCACCACGATAGGCTGCCAGCTCGCTCACGGTTACCAGCTGATATCCAGCGCTTTTCAAATAACTCATAATCTTATCCGCAGCCAGAACCGTCGGGTGATGCAGATCATGCATAAGCACGATAGCTCCGTCATAAGCCTTTTGCTGGATACACTGAATCGTTGCAGAGGCGCTTCTCGTCTTCCAGTCCAATGTATCAATCGACCACATAATCACCGGCATACCTGCTGCTGCAAATGTTGCCGTATTATAACTGCCATATGGCGGCCGCAGTAAACGGACTTCGGCTCCTGTCAGTTCTTTCACCAGCTGATTGGTTCTATTTATAACAGACTGTGCCTGGCCAATGCTTAGATTTTTCAAATTGCTGTGATCGAAAGTATGATTTCCGATTTCGCATCCCATAGCTGCTGCCCGCCGCACACTATCTGCATAACGTGGCACACTTGTTCCTACGACAAAAAATGTTGCATGTCCGCCGTATTTTGCAAGTGCATCTAATACAATCGGCGTATATGCGGAAGGCCCGTCATCATAAGTCAATGCAATCATCTTTTTATCTTTGTCAATGGCCATCTGACTCATAGCCTGACTATAATTACCACGTCCTCCATTTGCATCTTTGGCATACACTTTGTAGCTATAAAACGTTCCGCCGTCGCGCTCGCTGTCGGTGTAAGAAGTCGCAGCGCCTTTTGCCGTACCAATTGGCTGATACTTGCCCGTTACCGCATTTTTCCTTAATATCTCATAGCTATCCGCTCCTTTTACTGTATTCCAATGCAATACGAGTTTTCTGGAGCCGGATACATTGGAAATCTGCGTCAGCTTTGCCTTTTCCAAAGAACGACCCGGAATTTTCTTGCTGTCTGCGCGGCTGGCGCGCCCTTTGGAAAATACTGCCAGCTGATAATAGTACACTTTGCCCGGAACACGCCCCTGATCTTTATAAACACACTCTCCATTTTTCGCAGCATAAATGCGATGAAAACCACTGTCCTTTTTCGTACTGCACAAAAGGATATATTCAGCTGCACCTTTCACCTGATTCCAGCTAAGCTTTATTGTCCCATCCGGCTTAGAAGATGCCTTTAACACTGGCTTTTTCAGTTTCGTTATTTTCGGTTTTTCCGAATTGTCCGAATCTGTATCTAATTGCGAATCTTCTATATCAGAATCGTTTTCAGACTCATCCTGATTCTGTTCTTTTTCTGAATCATCCGGATTTTGTTCCTTCTCTGAATCTTCCGCATTCTGCTCTTTTTCCGAATCATCCGGATTTTGTTCCTTCTGTGCGTCATCCGCGTTCTGCTCTTTTTCCGAATCACCTGGATTTTGTTCCTTCTCTGAATCTTCCGTGTTCTGTTCCTTTTCTAAACCATCGGAATTCTGTTCCTTTTCTGAATTATCCGTATTTTTTTCTACATTGCCTTCATCTGCGTTCGGCAGTGTCTTACCATAGTCCTGTTTCGGCTGCGTTACGGAATGATCCGATCCCGGCTTTATTGACATATCGCCTGACTCCGTAGTGTCTTTTAAGTTGTCCGGATCCGGATGATACAAACTATCATCTGACTGATGTGTTTCCACAGTCTGATCTGCGTATTGTAAAGAAACTGCTGCTTGTTTGGCTGACGATATCTGCCGCGCTGCCACCTGCATATAATTTCCTGCATAAAACGTATTGGATATTACTGCTGCAGCTGTAAGACATACAACCTTCCTTAAGATAATTTTTCTCATATGTAACTGCTCCTTCTTTTTTTGACATTTTTCGGTACATCGTCCTGAATCATCATTATCAAACATGTCCTATTCGCATTATAGCGCTTATGCGTCTTTTGTCCAATCGATCATGGCAAAAACATCTGTTATTTTTCAATGACCATAGCAACAATCATCCGCTGAGCATCTTCATTATAATAAATATCTTCATATTCTGTTCCGCTTTTACTTTTACGCATTCCAATAAATAATCCCGCTGTCTGTCCTTGTTTGGACACATACTTTTTTCTAATCCCATTTTGCACTGTTTCGCCAGCATATTCTTTTGCCTGCATCGTACGGAAAATTTCTGCCCCGGACATCTTCTTTACGGTTTCCGAATCTCTTAGCCCGTTCAGCTTCTCCGCAAGCTCTGCGGCCAGATATTTTTCTGCGTAAGGAAAGGATTCCGCCTGTTCTTTTGTAAGATAAAAGTCTGCTTTCTTTCCTTTCGTCGATCCGCTGCGCTGCGCTGTCTGCGCCACGGCCTCCTGTACATCTCCAAAATAATATTTTTCACGCGATCCTTTGGAATAATCTGCAATTGCGGCTAAAAACTGCTCTCCATACCGCTCATATTTATTTTCGCCAACTCCTGTGACCTGCATCATCTCCTGTTTTTCCATCGGCGCTTTGACACACATGTCCACAAGTGTTTTATCTGAAAATATAATATACGGCGGCAGACTTTCTTCTCTTGCGATCTCCGTTCGCAGTGCACGTAAACGCTCAAACAATTCCAGTCCTTTGGAATTTAAAATGTCAGACTTACGCATTCGAGCGGCGGAAACATTTGCCGTGTCCGCTTTTTTTGCATTTATTTTGACTTTTTTCCAAATGACGCGTCGTTGTCCTTTACGAACTGCATCCGCGTCCGGCGATAACTTCAAAATCGCATACTTATCATTAGACATTACCAGCAGTCCATCAATGAGCATTTGATGGATTATCATTTTGATCTCAGTTTCTCGCAGTTCTTTCAGGCTTCCATATGAATCATAGTTAAAAACCCCATATTCCCGCAGTTTGGCGCGGCTCTCACCTGCCAGAATCCCGGCGATCACATTTATTCCATATCTCTGCCTGCATTCTAAGATACATGCAATAATTTTTTCGGCTGCCTGTGTGACGTCTGCTTCTTCATATTCTCTTGCGCAGTTCAGACAATTTTCACAGCGTCCGGACCGCATTTCTCCAAAATAACGCAAAATGTATTCCCGCAGACAGTCCGGCGTCATACAATAATATGTCATAGCCCGCAGCCTTTCCTCATCCCGTTCCCGAATCTGTTCCATCTCTTCCCAGGTATTTTCCGCATTCTGTTCTTTGTTCTCAATCAGATAACGATTGACCGCAACATCCTGTGCACTATAAAGCAAAATACATTCTGCCCGTTCACCGTCACGTCCGGCTCTTCCTGCTTCCTGGTAGTAATTTTCCATACTCTGCGGCATATTATAATGAATCACGTAACGGACATTCGACTTATCAATTCCCATCCCAAACGCATTGGTTGCAGCCATCACCGGACAACGGTCATAAATAAAATCTTCCTGATTCTGTCTGCGCTCCTCTGCACCGAGTCCAGCATGATATTTTGTTGCAGCAATTCCTTCCGCACGCAGCCGATCACAAACCAAATCTACATTTTTCCTCGTTGCACAATAAATAATGCCGCTTTCTCCTTTATGCTCTTTTACATACTGCATAAGATAGCTGTCTTTTTTACGGGGTGTTTCAACCGCAAAATACAGGTTCTTCCGATCAAAGCCTGTAACAAGCGCCTGCGGCTCCATCAGCCCCAGCACACATGCAATATCTTCTTTAACTTTCTCTGTCGCTGTCGCCGTAAATGCGCTTAGAATCGGCCGTTTCTCCAGCCGGCGGATAAACTGGACAATCTTTAAATAGCTTGGCCTGAAATCCTGCCCCCATTGAGAAATACAATGCGCTTCATCTACGGTAAGCATAGAAATTTCAGCCTGTTGTGCAAATTGCAAAAACTCATACGTTTCCAATCTTTCCGGTGCGACATATATAATTTTATACTGTCCCGCGGCTGCCAGCCGCAATGCTTTGGAAATCTGCGATTCGCTTAATGAACTGTTGATATAAGCAGCATGAACTCCTGCTTGATTAAGTGCCTGTACCTGATCTTTCATCAGAGATATTAACGGAGATATGACCAATGTAATGCCCGATAACAGCAGCGCCGGTACTTGATAACAAATAGATTTGCCTGCTCCTGTAGGCATAATCCCCAGCACATCTCTACCGTTTAAAATACTGTCAATCAATAGCTCCTGGCCTTCCCGAAAGTCAGGATAGCCAAAATATTTCTTTAGTATATCGTATTTGTCCATATATTACCTGTTTCGGCTGTGTGATGCAGCCTTTTTCTGTCCTTTCTAAAGATAACTTCCATTTGAATTTAAGTCTATCATAATTACAATATAAAGTCCATTATTTTTCAGGCGCTACTTGATCTTTTAAAATAGCTGGTTACTATTCATGGGGGATAAGTAACAAAGCAACAGTTTAGACAAAGTGTTGCTTTTGGGTCTCCCGGACGCTGGATGAGGGAAGCGGCCCTGTTTCATTGTTCCGGTTTCCAGAACGTAAGAATCCCTAAGCATTCTGCATCTACACTATGGTACCGAACGGACGCGGCGCCTAATTCGCCCTGGCTTAACGCCAGCAGCTAAAGGCGCCGCTGCGGCTTCGCCGCCTGTGTTTCGAGCAGAATACTAAGGGCTTCTAACATTCTTCCAAAGTCACAATGAGACAGGGCCGCTTCCCTCATCCAGCTGACTTTCTAAAGCATTACACATAATTGCCGGCGGCTGTTTTTGAATATCTTATAAGTTTATATCAATTTGTATATAGGTCCGGC
>CAJUBQ010000163.1:4797-6181 GCA_910584595.1 uncultured Eubacterium sp. | reverse complement strand
CCGGAAGGTGAAAAGCTGTGCGAACGTACTTTTAACCCAAGACTTGGCATTGTTGGCGGTATTTCCATATTAGGGACGAGCGGCATTGTGGAGCCTATGAGCAGTCAGGCGCTGATTGATACCATTCGGGTAGAATTGCATCAAAGAAAGGTTTTAGGATTTGATTATGTTGCCGTTTCGCCGGGAAATTATGGTTTGGAGTTTATGAGGAAAACATATGGATATGATTTGGACAAAAGTGTGAAATGCAGCAATTTTATCGGTGCAACCATTGATATGGCAGTGGAAATGGGATTTCAGAAAATGCTCCTGACAGGTCATATAGGCAAACTGATTAAGGTTGCAGGTGGAATTATGAATACCCATTCCAAAGAAGCAGATTGCAGGATGGAGCTTCTTGCGGCATTTTCCGTAAAGGAGCAGATAGAACCTTTACGGGTAAGAAGAATATTGGAATGCGTGACAGCGGAAGAAGCAGTTTCTATTATAGAGGAAAGCGGGAAATTACAACAGGTCATGGAGCAGATTGCAGAGCGTATCTGCTATTATATGGAAAACCGCGCAGGAGGAAGAATGAAAACAGATTGTATTCTGTTTTCCAGTGAATATGGTGAACTGGCAAAGAGCAAGGGGGCAGAGGAATGGTTTATTTTGTTGGGGCGGGAACAGGCGCAGTAGATTTGATAACGGTCAGGGGAATGCGTTTATTAGAACAGGCAGATGTGATTATTTATGCAGGTTCTTTGGTGAATCCCGAACTGCTTGCTTATGCAGGAAAAGACTGCGAGATACATAACAGTGCGAAACTGACATTAGAAGAAGTGATACAGATTATCGTTGGTGCAGAAAACAAGGGGAAAACAACTGTCCGCCTGCATACGGGAGAGCCGAGTATCTATGGAGCGGTCAGGGAGCAGATGGATGAGTTGGATACACTGGGCATTTCTTATGAGAGCTGTCCGGGGGTAAGCGCCTGTTTTGGCGCAGCGGCGTCCCTGAATCTTGAATATACGCTGCCGGGAATCTCACAATCCCTGATTATTACAAGAATGGAGGGCAGAACGAAAGTGCCGGAACTGGAAAGCATTGAGAGCCTTGCAGCACATAAGGCATCTATGGCAATTTATTTAAGCGCCGGAATGATTCGGGAATTAAGCAGACGGCTGGTTAATGGCGGGTATAAGGAGACAACACCAGCAGCGCTTATTTATAAGGCAACTTGGGCTGAGGAGGAGGCGTACCTGTGTACGATTGAGACATTGTATGATGTATCTGTAGAGCATAGGATTACGAAAACAGCCTTGATATTGGTCGGAGATGCAATCGCGCATCAGTATTACAGAAAATCAAGGTTATATGCGCCGGATTTTTCGACCGAATACCG
>CAJUBQ010000163.1:0-4697 GCA_910584595.1 uncultured Eubacterium sp. | reverse complement strand
AGCTTTACAGAAAATGGAAAACAACTTTCGGAAAGTATTGTAAAATTGTTGGAGAGGGAATTAGAAATCAGGTTATATACAAAATGTGAGGCAGGCATAAAAGACAATCGTTATTCAGATATCTTATTTGTAAAAATATCTGTTGGAGATTGGGCAAAGGAACGGATGCAGGAGCAAAACGCCTTGTTGTTTATAGGCGCCTGCGGAATTGCAGTCAGGGCAGTAGCGCCGCATCTTACGGATAAACTACATGATGTTCCGGTGCTTGTAATGGATGAAAAAGGGAAATATGTCATTCCGATTTTATCAGGACATATAGGCGGCGCAAATGATCTTGCAATCCATATAGCAAAGAAAACAGGGGCAGAACCGGTGATTACTACGGCAACAGATCTGAATAAAAAATTTGCTGTGGATTTGTTTGCAAAAAGAAATAACCTCTATATTGCAAATAAAGGCGGGATTGTTAAGGTATCGTCAAAAGCATTAGCCGGAAAAGAGATTACGATATCCATAGAAGCGGGTTATGAAATTACATGCGAAGAAACAGGGGTGCAGATCGTTCCGTATCCACCAACTGGGTTTGTAGATGTTGTGGTCACTTCCCAAAATGATATGTTCGATGCTTCTGTTATTTTGAAACCCAGAGAGTATGTTGTAGGATTCGGTTGCAAAAGAGGGAAAAATGTAAGTGAGATTGATAGATTTATCACAAAGACAATAAAGAAAAAAGGAATTTCTATCCGGCAGATTTTTGCGATTTCATCTGTTTCGCAAAAACAGGATGAACAGGGAATTATTGAATGGTGTCGAACAGAAGGGATTCCATTTTTTACATATACAGCAGAAGAATTGCAGGAAGTAACAGGAACTTTTACAAAGTCTGTGTTTGTTAAGAATCAGGTTGGCGTTGATAATGTTTGTGAAAGGGCAGCAGTGAAAGCCTGTGGAGAAGGTGGAAAACTAATATGTCCAAAAGTTGCGGAAAATGGGATGACAATTGCGATTGCATTACGATTGTCATTGCAAAAGAGAATGGAAGGTATGTTTTGATGGCAAATAGAATTTATATTGTAGGAATGGGACCGGGCAGGGAAGAAATGATGACCGGAGAAGCATTGAATGTGTTAGACCAGTCAGATGTGATCGTTGGTTACACATTATATCTAAAGCTGCTTGGCGGGCGTTTTCAGGGGAAAGAAATGTTATCCACACCGATGCGTCAGGAGGAGGAACGGTGCAGGCTGTGTTTTGAGGAAGCTGAAAAAGGGAAAAAAGTAGCCCTTGTATGCAGCGGTGATGCAGGAATTTATGGGATGGCGTCTTTGATGTATGAGATTGGGAAAGGCTATCCGGAAACAGAACTTTACGTTATCGCAGGGATTACTGCGGCGAGTAGCGGTGCGGCAGTTCTGGGAGCGCCGCTGAACCATGATTTCTGCGTTATCAGTCTGAGTGATCTGCTGACACCGTGGGATGCGATTGAAAAAAGGTTACATGCAGCCGCAGAAGGTGATTTTGTCATTGTACTGTATAATCCGTCCAGCCAGAAAAGAAAGGATTATCTGATAAGAGCATGTGATATTTTACTGTGCAGCATGGAGGGGGAACGAGTTTGCGGATATGTTGAAAATATAGGAAGAAACGGAACAAAAATGGAAATCTGTACCTTAAAGGAGTTAAGGGACAGGGAGGTCAATATGTTTACCACGGTATTTATTGGAAGTTCCGGCTCGGAGAACATAAATGGAAAATTTGTCACAAGGAGAGGCTATAAGATTGAAAAAAATATTGATATTTGCGGGGACAACTGAAGGAAGAAAATTATCGGAATATCTTGCAGAGGCTGAAATAGATCATACAATCTGTGTGGCAACGGAGTATGGCGAAATTGTTTTAAGACGGCATCCCCTTGTCAAAGTACATCAGGGAAGAATGAATCAGGAACAGATAGCAGAATTCATAAGCAATGGTAAATTTGATGTTGTGGTAGATGCAACACATCCTTTTGCTAAGGAGATTACTTATAATATACAGGCGGCATTGAAAGAAATGGGGCGGATTGGAATATCAATTCCATATTTGAGGTTGAAAAGAGACGGTATTACGGAGAGGGAAAACGGCATTACCTATTTTGAAACAAACGAGGAATGTGTGAAAGCGTTGGAAGATACGGAAGGAAATATTCTTTTGACTACCGGAAGCAAGGAATTATACAAATATTGTGTTTCCGAAGGAATAAAACATAGATTGTATGTAAGGGTACTTCCAAGTGTGGAAAGTCTTTCTCTTTGTACAGAGCAGGGGATTTGCGGGAAACAGGTTATTGCAATGCAGGGACCTTTTACTGCGGAGATGAATGAGGCTATCATTCGCCAATATGAAATAGCTTATCTTGTAACAAAGGAGAGCGGTGTGCCCGGAGGTTATCAGGAAAAGATAAACGCTGCGAAAAGAACCGGAGTGAGGATATTTGTAATTGACTGTTCTGATGAGGGAGAAGGGTATTCTTTTTCTGAAATATGCCAAAAACTTGAAGATATGGGAGGAGAAAAATTTAGGGCGAAGAATCAGATAAAAGAGAATATGGAAATTATTCTGGCAGGCATTGGTATGGGACATGTAAATGGTCTAACGAAAGAAGTAGAGAGGGTGATTAGTGAAGCAGACATTTTATTAGGGGCAGAGAGAATGCTTAATGCTGTCTATTCTAAAGCAGAAAGACATCCTTTTTATCAGGCAGAACAGGTCATTCCTTATCTGCATGATATACAGAACGTAAGTTTATTTGAGGAAAATAAAAAAGTTGTGATTCTTTTTTCGGGAGATAGTGGATTTTATAGCGGGTGTCAGCCTTTATATGCGGCACTGGAAAAAGAAATTACCGAAGGTCGCATAAAGGCATCTTTGCGTATTCTTCCGGGTATTTCTTCTATAGCTTATTTGGCTTCCTGCATTGGAGAAAGCTATCATGATGCAGCTGTTTACAGTATACATGGGAAAAAATTATACAACCTTGCACACCGGATCAAAAGCAGGTCAAAAACATTTCTGATTACATCTGGTGTGAAAGATATAAATCAGTTGGGAGAATTGTTGACAGATGCGGGAATGCAAAAATGTGAAATTATAACAGGATATCAGTTATCCTATGAGGAACAGCGGGTAGAGAGGCATACGCCGTTAGAGTGTGTGGAATTGAAGGAGGAAGGGTTATATACATGTTTTGTTAAAAATCCGTATGCTATGCAAAGAAGATTGACACATGGTGTTGCAGATGGTCAATTTATCAGGGACAGGGTTCCTATGACAAAAGAAGAGATTCGAGAGGTTAGTATCTGTAAGCTGCGATTAAAAGAAAAGGCGGTAGTTTATGACATTGGCAGTGGCACCGGTTCTATTGCAATAGAAATAGCGGGCATTTCTGACGATCTACAGGTGTATGCGGTGGAGCAGAATCATGAAGCAGTTTTATTAATTGAAAAGAATAAAAAGAAATTTGAACTGCAAAATGTAACAGTGGTAGAGTCGAGAGCGCCAGAGGGACTAACTGGACTTCCAATGGCGACACACGCATTTATAGGAGGAAGTGGTGGCAGATTAAAGGAAATACTGGTGTCACTCCGACAGATGAATCCCAACATGAGAGTTGTGGTAAATGCTGTCAGTATGGAGACAATTTGTGAAATGAGAGAGATTTTATCAATGGATGATATGATAAAAGAAGAGATTGTGCAATTACAGGTAAGCAGGGCAAAAAAAGCAGGAAATTATCATTTGATGCAGTCTGAGAATCCGGTTTGGATTTGTGCATTTGATTTCTGCGGCAAAGAGGCTGAAAGAAAGGCGTGATATTTGCATGAAAATAAAAAGAGTTATGATTGCTGCCCCTAAAAGTGGAAGCGGAAAAACAGTAGTCACCTGCGCCTTGCTTCAGGCATTAAAGGATTGCGGCTTGAAAGTGGCTTCTTATAAATGCGGACCGGATTATATTGATCCGATGTTTCATGAAAAGATAATAGATGTTCCGGCAAAAAATCTGGATACATTTTTTACAGATGAAGAAAAGACAAGGAAACTTTTTCAAAAAAGTGCAATGAAAATGGACTTTGCAGTTCTTGAGGGTGTTATGGGGCTATATGACGGGGTAGGCGGAGTTAAGAAAGAAGGTTCTTCTTATCATCTTGCAGAAGTGACAAAAACACCGATTGTGCTTGTTGTTGATGCGAAGGGGATGGGATGCTCCATTATACCATTAATAGCAGGGTTTCTCGATTATGATAAAAAACATTTGATAAAAGCTATCCTGCTGAACCGAATGTCAAAAGGATACTTTGAATTGGTAAAGCCATTGATTGAGGAGGAATTGAAAATCCAAGTGGTCGGTTTTTTGCCTGAAAATGACAAACTGTACATTGAAAGCAGGCATTTAGGACTATTTTTGCCGGATGAGGTGAAGCATATAAAAGAAAAATTACAGGCAGTTTCGGAAATGTTTTCACAGACAGTTTCCATAGAGCGTATCGAAGAAATAGCGGAAAGTGCGGAAGAACTGAAAACTGATGAAACAGTGGCAAAAGAAACTGAAATCAAAAGCTATGGGGATATTGGTCATGTGAAAGCAGCCAGCGACAGCCGTCCAACGATAGCAGTGGCAAAAGATGAAGCCTTCTGCTTCTATTATGCTGATAATATCC
>CAJUBQ010000162.1 GCA_910584595.1 uncultured Eubacterium sp. | reverse complement strand
AAGCATGCAAAATAAAAAATGCAGAATAGAGAAAGCATGCAAAATAAAAAATGCATAAAAGGAGAATGAAATATGAAAATTTTGATCGTAGGAAGCGGTGGGCGTGAACATGCGATTGCAGTCAGCGCGGCAAAAAGCCCGAAGGTGGATAAAATATACTGTGCGCCTGGGAATGCCGGGATTGGTCAGATTGCGCAGTGTGTTCCGATTGCCGCGATGGAGTTTGAGAAGCTGGCAGCTTTTGCAAAGGAGCATGCAGTAGATTTTACGATCATCGGTATGGATGACCCATTAGTCGGGGGCATTGTAGATGTATTTGAGCAGCAGGGGCTGAAAGTATTTGGGCCGCGCAAAAACGCGGCTGTTTTAGAAGGCTCCAAAGCTTTTTCGAAAGATCTGATGAAAAAATATAACATTCCGACAGCCGCTTATGAGACATTTGACGATCCAAATGCCGCGCTTGCTTATTTGAAAACGGCGGACATGCCAATTGTCTTAAAAGCGGACGGATTAGCTCTTGGAAAAGGCGTATTGATCTGCCAGACATTAGAAGAGGCGGAAAAAGGCGTAAAGACAATTATGGAAGAAAAAAAATTTGGCGATGCCGGAGCGCGTATGGTTGTGGAACAGTTTATGACCGGGCGGGAAGTTTCCGTATTGTCTTTTACCGATGGAAAAACGATTCAGATTATGAGCTCTGCACAAGATCATAAGCGGGCAAAAGACGGCGATCAGGGGTTAAATACCGGAGGTATGGGTACGTTTTCGCCAAGTCCGTTTTATACGGAGGAAGTAGATGCATTTTGCAAAAAATATATTTATCAGCCGACAGTAGATGCGATGGCGGCAGAAGGCCGGCCGTTTGTCGGCGTCATATTCTTTGGACTGATGCTGACCGAAAACGGGCCGAAAGTGCTGGAATATAATGCGCGTTTTGGCGATCCGGAAGCGCAGGTTGTGCTGCCGCGCATGAAAAATGATATGATCGAAGTCATGCAGGCATGTGTGGAAGGCCGGCTGGATGAGATAGAACTGGAGTTTGAAGAGAATGCGGCTGTCTGTGTTGTGCTGGCATCCGACGGCTATCCGATTGCATACCAAAAAGGTTATCCGATTGAAGGATTGGATGCATTTGATAACAGAGAGGATTATTATTGTTTTCATGCGGGCACTGCTGCAAAAGACGGTCAGATCGTGACAAACGGCGGAAGGGTGCTTGGCGTTACGGCAAAAGGAGAAGATTTGGTAAAGGCGCGCCAGAAAGCATATGAAGCAGTCAGCTGGGTAAATTTTGAGAATAAATATATGAGGCATGATATCGGAAAAGCAATTGATGACGCAGACGTATCATAGAAAAAGCCGCGCATAGAAAAGCTGCAGACAGAAGAAGCCGCGTATAGAAAAGCTGCAGACAGAAAAAGCCGCGCATAGAAAAAGCTGCAGTGAGCAGGAAAGGGGATTTTTGTGAATTTAATTGTTTCTGCAGATGAAAACTGGGCAATTGGCAGCAATAACCAGCTGTTAGTGCGTATCCCCGACGACATGCGCTTTTTTCGCGAGATGACGCAGGGAAAAGTAGTTGTTATGGGGAGAAAGACAAGGGAAAGCCTGCCAAACGGTATTTTAGAAAATCGGGTGAATGTTGTGCTGACACATGACAGACATTATAAGGCCGGCAATGCTGTCGTCGTTCATTCCTTAGACGAGCTGTATCAGCAATTGGAACGGTACCATACAGATGATATTTATGTCATAGGGGGTGAGAGCATCTATCGTCAGTTAATAGACGAATGCAGCACAGCATATGTGACGAAGATAGAGTTTGCATACAGCGCAGATGCGTATGCTCCAAATCTGGATATTATGCAGGATTGGGAGCTGGCAGCGGAAAGTGAAGAACAGACGTACTTTGATATTATTTATTATTTTCGCAAGTATATAAAAAAATAAGCAAAGGGGAGGAACCATGGATATAACAGGAAGAAAATTATTTGTGAAAGCGCTTCGGGAAGAAGGCGTGGATACGATATTTGGATATCCGGGCGGTATGGTTACGGATATCTTTGATGAATTATATAAACAGGAGGATATCCAGGTCGTCCTGCCAAGACATGAACAGGGATTAATTTTCGAAGCGGAAGGGTATGCAAAGGCATCTGGAAAAGTCGGCGTCTGTCTCGTTACCAGTGGCCCGGGAGCTACGAATATAATTACGGGACTGGCGGATGCGCATTATGACAGCATTCCGCTTGTGTGCATTACCGGACAAGTGCCGTTGGGACTGATTGGAAACGATGCGTTTCAGGAAGTCGACATCGTTGGAATGACGCAGTCTGTGACAAAATACGGTGTAACTGTGCGGGATCGTAAAGATTTGGGCAAGATTTTGAAAATGGCGTTCCATATCGCAAGAACCGGAAAACCAGGGCCGGTGCTTGTGGACATTCCAAAAGATATCCAGGTACAGTCCGGCGACAGCGAATATCCCGCCGAGGTGCATATCCGCGGTTATAAACCAAACGAAAGCGTGCATATTGGCCAGCTGAAAAAAGCGTATCGACTGTTAAAGTCAGCAAAACGGCCGCTCATATTGGCAGGAGGCGGCATTTCTATCAGCTGTGCCAATGAGCAGCTGCAAAAATTTGCGGAGCGTACGCAGATTCCGGTTGTGACAACTGTTATGGGAAAAGGCGCCATGCCGTCCAACCATCCGCTGTATTTGGGTAATTCCGGTATGCATGGAAAATATTCCTGTAATATTGCAGTCAGTAAATGCGATGTGTTATTTTCGATCGGTACCCGGTTTAATGATAGAATTACAGGCGATCTTAATGAATTTGCGCCTCATGCAAAAATTATCCATATTGATATCGATACGGCTTCCATTTCCAGAAATGTTGTTGTAGATGTACCGATTGTTGCAGATGCAAAGCTGGCGTTGGAAAAGCTGTGTGAGTGGGCGGAAAAACAGGATACGGAAAAATGGGTGGAAAAAATCAAAAGCTGGGATATGGAAAACCCTCTGGAAATGCGAAGAGACCGCGGCATGACTCCACAGATGATTATGGAAGCGATTAATAAAAACTATAAAGACGCGATCATCGTTACAGATGTTGGACAGCATCAGATGTGGGCGACACAGTATTTAGAGATCGGCGGCAGAAAAAAACTGATTACTTCCGGTGGCCTTGGATCGATGGGATTTGGACTCCCTGCAGCAATCGGTGCAAAGATTGCGAAACCGTACCAAAATGTAATCTGTATTACAGGCGACGGCGGCTTTCAGATGAATATGCAGGAAATGGCGACGGCGATGACGCAAAATGCGCCGGTTACGATTTGCCTGCTCAATAATTATTATCTTGGCATGGTTCGCCAGATGCAGCAGTTGTTTTACGGAAAACGCTATGCTGCTACATGCCTGCGCAGGCGCAAAGGCTGTCCGGATACATGCAAAGGGCCCAACGAAGCATGTCCGCCATATGTGCCGGATTTTGTAAAATTTGCACAATGCTATGGGGCACAGGGCATTCGTGTGACAGAAGAATCGCAGATACAGGATGCGTTTGCACAGGCAAAACGCGAAGAAAATGTATCGACGCTAATTGAATTTATGATCGCTACAGATGAATTGGTACTGCCGATGGTAAAAGGCGGGAATCCGATGAGTGAAATGATTTTAAAATAAACGGGAGGGAAAAAGATGAAAAACAGATGGATCGCTTTGTATGTGGAGAATCAGGTGGGCGTGCTGGCGAAAGTATCGGGGCTTTTTTCCGGAAAATCGTATAATTTACAGAGTCTTACCGTAGGTACGACAGAAGATGCAACGGTTTCCCGTATGACGATTTGCGTGACGAGCGACGATATTACGTTTGAACAGATTAAAAAGCAGTTAAACCGTATGGTAGAGGTGATTAAAGTCATAGATCTGACGAATGTACCGATTCATATGAAAGAGATTTTGTTTGCGAAAGTAAAAGACTTAAGCTCCAGCCAGATTGATGAAGTATTTCGGATTGCGCAGGTGTTTAGCGTAGAAGTCGCGGATATTGGCGAAGACAGCGTGATGCTGGAATGTAAGCTGACGGAGCGCAGAAATAACGAGCTCATTGAGCTGCTGCATACAAAATTCCGCAATATTGAAATTGTGCGGGGCGGAGCTGTCGCTATTGAAGCAATCAGTACGTCATGCAGGTAAAAATGGAAAATGTATATCGATCGCTGTTTGGATGTAAATAAATAGTATGCAAATAAGTGAAAAATGGTGCGGTTAAGGGAGATTTTTTATGATAGAATTTAAGAGCCTGTCGCTTAGCGACCGTGAGTGGGTGACGCTCCGGCTGCTGGAGGACGACAGGCAGGCTTGTGAGTATTCGTTTGCAAATAATTTTTTGTGGAGCGATATTTACGGCGTAAAGATGGCAAAAGAACAAGGATGTCTGATTTTTCAGTTTCAGGATGAAGATCGTTATTGTTACACGATCCCGATCGGCGCCGGAAACCGGAAAGGCGCATTAGACGCATTACTGGCTGTGGAGCAGGTGAATCATCAGGAGCTTGTACTTGGGACGCTGGTGCAGAGTGATTTAGTATGGCTGGAGCAAAATTATCCGAACCGGTTTACAGTGGAAACAAATCGGGATGATTATGACTATGTATACACTACGGAAAAATTATCTACACTGTCAGGCAGAAAGCTGCATGGCAAGCGTAACCACATTGCCCGCTTTAAAGATGATAATAACTGGATGTATCGTGATATGATGCCGGAAGATGCAGGGGAATGTATGCGCCTTTTGGACATCTGGAAAGAAGCTGAGTCAGAGAACTGGAATGAAGAAATGGAAAATGAACTGCATATTAACCGTATTGCACTGCGCAACCTTGCAGATTTGGTGTTGGATGGCGGGATGTTATACAAAGGAGGCAGACTGGTGGCATTTTCTATTGGAGAGCCATTAAATTCTGACACGTATGTCGTGCATATTGAAAAAGCGCTTGCCAGTGTGCAAGGCGCTTATCCGATGATTAACCAGCAGTTTGTGCTGCATCATTGTCAGGACTATGCCTACGTAAACCGTGAAGAAGATACAGGCGACGAGGGACTGCGCAAAGCAAAATTGTCTTATCAGCCGCAGCTTCTTGTAGAAAAATTTCAAGCGAGGTTTCCTTTATGATTTCCTGTAGAAAAATTTCGGGCAAAGATTCCTTTGAGATCCGGTATGGGAGTCAGTTGAAAATTCCGCAGCTGAAAAAGCTTTGGAAAGAGTGCTTTGCGGATGAGGATGCATATATCAGCGATTTTTTTGACGCGATGTACGCAGACGAACAGGTACTTGTGGCAGAAGAAAATGGGGTGCTTATGGGGGCATCCTTTTTTCTGCCCGGAAATATTTGGCTGGAACAGCCGGGTACAGGCGGAAAATGGCAGCCGGTGCGTTATGTCTATGCACTGGCTGTCTGGCCGCAGTTTCGCGGAAGGGGCGTCGCAGCCGGATTGTTGCGCAGGGCGCATGAATTATACCATGCGCCGCTGATCGCCGAGCCTGCAGAAGAAGGGCTTATCGGAGGATTTTACGAGCCTCTTGGATTTCTTTCTGATTTTTATCTGAAAAAAGAAATTCGGACAATTCCACAGTATGATATCAGAGCTGCCCAGGCAGAGGAATGGAAATGGACGCCGGCAAAAGCAGAGCAGTACTGCAGCATACGGGATGCACGTTTTCAAAAACATGGTTATGTCAGCTGGCCGCAGCAGCATGTGGCATTCGCAATCCGTCAGCATAGCAACAGTGGGGGCGGAGCATATGTATTGCATGCATCCGGCAGAGAAGAGGTTATTTTGTATTTTGTGGAAAACCAGGACGTGATCGTAACAGAGACTACATTATCTGAAAAGGAATGGCTGCAGGTTCTTGCGCCGGGATTAACGGCACAATATAACAGGCTGGTAGTATCGTGTGCAGTCGCAGACAGTGCAAACAGGCAGATAGTTTCGTCCGCAGCCGCAGACAGTGCAACCAGACTGGTTGGGATGAGTTACGGGTTGCGGCCGATGAATGGCTATTTGAATTTGTCACTGGACTGATGTGCTGTTACGATTCACGGGAGTGGACAAGTAACAAAGCAACAGGTTTAGACAAAGTGGCGCTTTTTCCGGATTACCAGACGCCGGATGGTGAGGAGCTGCCCCATAGGTGCGAACTTAAGCGGAAATGCAACAATTTACAAAAAGTGTTGCATTCTGGCTACGCGGACGCAGGGAGAGAAAATCTGCCCCGTCT
>CAJUBQ010000161.1 GCA_910584595.1 uncultured Eubacterium sp. | reverse complement strand
ATCCCCTGATACAATTAGTCTAAATACCAAGCAGACACTACACTAGTGCTCCATCTGGACAGAAATTAGAGTTTAGTACTGACTGATTCACCTCAGTGCAAGGCAAAATTTTGACGGCGATGTGGTTCCATCGACTAGAAATTTTAACGCAGCAATGATGTGAATCAGGCTGTAATAAACTCTAATTTCTGTCCGGATGGAGCACTAGCATACAATCGCCCCGAAGCACACAAAATAACTTTCCAAACAATACCAATATAACATACTCATAATACAAAGTCCACCAAAACAAATAGAGATAAAATACGCCAAAGACACCGTCCTGTTTTTCCTGCAATGAGAGTATGATTCCAATGAGTTCATCCCCTGCTGGCATTATTCGGTTCATCTGTTATATAGATTATCTTTTCCATATCAGAATTATACCAGAAACAGGATATTTCTGCTGAAAATTTTCGTCTGGCTTCGTCAGTATGATTTCTGTTTTAAATTATACTTAAAATTTATCGATTTCTGCATTGTAGTATTGCATCATCAATTTTGCATCAGATAAATTTATTTTTTCATCTCCATTTACATCCGCATTCCTTTTTTGCTGACTGTCCAATGTCTTCGTATGATTATAATATTGCATAATCAGCTTTACATCCATAAGATCCACCCTTCCGTCCAGATTCACATCCCCCAGTAACAGACTTTTCTCCGCTTCTACAATGGTAAGGCGAGCAGGCACGCGGTTTTCCACTTTTACCTGCTGGCCATTTCCCGCTTCGCTCCATTCCATATCCGTAACGCAGACAGTTGTTTTTCCTGCAGAAGCATCCTCTGCAACATTCAGCTGTAATTTCAGCAATATTCCCTCGTTCTGTACGGTAATACCAGAATGATATTCCACGCGAAACATTCCGGCTGCTTTGTCAAAAGAACATGTCTTTACTTTTTCATTTTCTACCGGCAAAATATCTGCCTGCTCAACTTTAAAAAGACTGGTGTCATATTCTAATATGCCGTTCATCACTGAAATATCCTGTGCCGCCGTACTGCTGCCTTTCAAATACACTGACATAACAACTGTTTCGCCCTGACTGCAGTCAAACTTGTCCAACAAGTTCTGAATCTCCCATGACACTTCTTCTCCTATTGAACTCATATGCTCTTCCGCATAAACTTTATAAGAATATGCCTGGATACCGAACATCAGCCCAAGTATCGTCGCCACTATCCTTTTTCTTTTTTTCATTCTCTTTCACCTTTCCTCTTCTTTATACCCAGAAAAAGAGCGAGAACTCCGCAGGCAACAGCTGCCATCAAAAGAAGATCACTGCCAATTCCCGCACCCGTCTTATAATTTTCATCAACCTTAAAACTGTCAGTTACCGGTCGGGGAGCGTCCGCTGTATGCTGCACAGATATTAGCTGTGCATATCCAGCGTCCGTATTTGATGTATTTATCTTTTGTTCTGAACCGATTTCCTGTTCATTCGCATCGTTTACATCCAAAACTTCTTCTGTCTGGCTTTGAACCGTTTCCGGTACTTTAACCGTACCCGTAACACTGCAATCTGATATATCTGACTGCCCTGCATCCGACATATCCCGCAAAACCAAACTGACCGGAACGGCCTCAGCATCCCGAGATACCAGAAAATACACAGTCACAATTGTTCCATCTGCTGAATAACTCTCATCACATACCGCAGATAAATTTACTGCATCACCCATATCTGATGCCATTGTCATATCGCTTTCGGAAAAATTCCCGCTCCAAAAACTGCTTTGATACTGCAGGATACTATTGTCATAATTCAACGCCATGCCAAGCGTACTGATCTGCGGATTATTATGAATACTCACACTGACTGCTACCTTATCTCCCTCCACAATACTCGCTTTATCCACAGACGCAGTTAAAGACGGTACTGCATATACAGCAACACTATTTATAAGCATAAAGCAGAACATCAAAAAACCAGCAAACAGACTGCGGCTGAAGCACTTTATTTTCTTTATCATGTTACCATCTCCTTTATCTTATTCCGATCGTTCATATCCTTCTTGTTTTTCACTCTTTTTAGCCGGAAATTTACCATTTGTGCCACAATGCACATTTTCCCAAAAGCCACTGCGTCCTGATTTTCGTTACTATGAACACTGTTTCGTACATAGCAACAGAAATCTTTCGCCCACCTCATTATTTTCCGACAGGCAGGGCAATTTATTTTTTGATCTGAATACTTTTTGCTTTACAATAAGATCCATAGATTTTTTCTCCCATAGACCCTTCGTTATATGCACGCACTTTTACATAATATTTTTTTCCCTTTTTCAATTTCTTTAAAGTCATGCTGCCGGAAACTGCATCGGCTTTTTTTACAGCAGCCGATGCAAACTCTTTATCCACAGAATACGTGATCTGATAGCCCGCCACACCGCTTACTTTTTGAAATTTTACTTTCATCTGACCGCTTTTTGTACATATTAAAGTCAGATTTTTTACTTTCGCTGGTTTCTTAATCCTGCTCCACTGGGCATACAGAGTTGAGGATGCATTCAGTACAGTTGACTCATCAACTTTTTTGCCTCCCGTTTTCTGAGTATACCAGCCTTTCAGTATATAATTTTTCCTCTTAACCTTTGGCAAAATACCAAGTGTATCGTCCATAAGCAACGTCATTGTTTTCCGACTTAAGCCGGTTCCACCGTTGGCATCAAAGTTCGTAATATAATACAGTAAATTCACCTGAAGATGATTGCTGTCACTGTCTGGTTTTCCAATTGGCGTATTATTTCCAGGCGCACTGCCTGGCACATGACTTCCTGTATTTCCTCCCGGCATTGCTCCACCTGGATAACCGCCTGACGAGCCGCCGCTTCCATTATTATCTGACGGATCATTCTGATCCGGATGATCGTCCGATGTCTTTGTAACTGTAATGACACAGGATGCACTGATCCCGCTGCCATCCTGGCTTTCCGCAGCAATTGTCGCCTTGCCTGCTCCTATCGCTGTAACCAAGCCATTTTGGTCTACAATTGCAACCTGCTCGTTGTCAGAAGACCACTTCAACTCTTTTTTCGTTGCATTTTTCGGAATAATCTCAGCTTTAAGCTGCAAAGTATTATTCGCAGTTAAAGATGCATCCGTCATGCTTAAAACAATACTTTGTATCTTCTTTTCATTTTTTAATATCACCGGCTCTGACCAGTCAATATTCCAGATACGCTGTTCACATACATTGTTGCTCTGATAATATTCTTCAGTCATCGTTTTTGCACTAGCTGTCAGAATAATATCCGAAGCTCCCTCTGGAATAATATTATCAACTGCAGTCATAAATTCTACTATCTCATTAGCTGGTATAGTCTGGCCATCCTTCGAAAGCAAAATATCCCCATTGGGTTTTGTTACTGTAACATCTGCTATTGCAGACACATTGCTGCAATTTTCCACATTGACAACTATGTATTTTCCTTCCTTCACAACACGATATTCCGTTGAAACTGAAAGTTCTGTTTTTGACAAATCTACCAAAACAAAATGATCCCCTACTCCACTGGCCGGTTTGCCTTCCTCTTCGATTCCAATCTCATAAACTGAATGGTCAAAGTCTGACGGCATTCTAAAATAAACTTCCTGTTGAACGGTAGCTCCAGGATTTACAGATACCGGAATTATCTGGCTTTGCAGCGCTGTATGACTGTTTTTATCATATAAGGTAACAATCGGATGATGAACAACCTCTGTGCCGCAATTTGTTACGGTACATAGCATCCCAATATCACAGTCCGGCTTTAAATTTTCTTCCGCTACCTCTGCGTAAAGGAAAATCTGGTATATTCCGTATCTTCAGGCAGGCTTACATACTCTACTGCCGTACCAAATGCATAATTCGGAACTTTTGTTACACCATCAGGTATGATCACTCTTTTAATATTCGTAAAATAAAAAGCTCCATAGCATATTTCCTTCACTCTGTCAGGAATATGGATTTCTGAAAGTTTACCGCACTCCCAAAAAACACAGTCTTCCAATTTTGTTATACTTTCAGACAGTTTTACACTGGTCAAATTTTCACAAGAGGCAAATGCATGATCTCTCATCTCCATAACACTATCAGGAATGACAACACTTTCCAGTTTCGGACATGCACAAAATGCCTTTTTCCCAATAGACGCAACTGAATCCGGTATTTCAACGCTTATCATTTCCTGGCATCCCTCAAATGCTTTATCTCCTATCGCCTTTACTTCATAACCATCCATTTGCGCCGGAATAATAACATTCATCTCTCTGCCCGTATATTTTGTAAGAATGCAGGTCTGATCCTCGCTTATTCTATATGAAAAATCACCATATAGAGAATCTGTTCCTGCCTTTTTCACCATGGTATTTTCACTGATTTCAAAAACCTGCCCTTCACGGTCTGTACCAGTATACTTATGAACATTTGTTTTGGCATGGATACTGAATGCCTGCATACTCATAATTTCACTGACTGCAAGCAGTATGCTAATTAATGCTTTCATAAAATGCTTTCTCATATTTTTCTTTCCACCGCTGTTCACCGGCATCCTTTCCTTATATTTTACAGGATTCAGCACAAGTGATAATTGTTTATTTCTCTATTACGAAATACTGTTCATCCATAATCTCATCCGGCAGTTCAAAGTATTCTTTCTCTCCGCTGGATTTCGTTCGCCTGTACCCAGGATCATCTCCATACTTACTTAAAAATTTATGCATATCATATCTAAATCCTATTGCTTTTGGCACATCACTATGATTACTGTTTGATATCACTTTTGCTCTGCCACGTGTAATACTGCTGTCCGTCACTTCATATGTAATATCATTGATTGTAAAAACACTTCCTTTTTTTAGATTTTTAGCAGCTTTCTTCTTCATAACCTGATTATAATTACGCGATCTCCAGACTGCAATTTGTTTAGCGCCATGGCTCCAACTATGCATATTTTCCCATTTCCAGTAATTATTGTATCGTACTTTATTCTTTCCGCCGAAATTTGCCTCATATACATAAATGCCATTTGCATCAGATGTCAAATATATTGCATAATGATATCCAATTCCTCCGCTGCTCCACTGGACTACGTCTCCCAACTTAGCCTTTGAAAATACTCTGCGCATACCTAATGCATCCAAAACAGATGCCTTACCAATTTTCTTATAACTATCTGTTGTTTCAGGCGTAAACGGATTATGAAATACTTTCATTGTTACATATCCAACCAGTCCGTTGCATCCTCCGAGTGTAATGCTATACATAAACGGAGTGTCCTCCTCGTATTTCTTCAGCAAAAATACTTCTGCTTTTTTGTTAAAAACACTCCCATCTGGATATTTTGTTCGAATTTCTTCCAATCTTGCTGATACTACATTGTCTGCTGCATGCACTAAAACCATTGTCTGCATGAAAAAAACACTCACATGCAAACATACCACTAAACCACACAGCAGCCTTTTTATCAGATTCCACTTACTTTTATGCACAATTTTTCCTCCCCTACTCTTTATTCCTTCTATCATCTCAACCAGTAACTCTGCATCTTTTTTCATAATAGCGCTGTTTTAATATCTCTATCATAAAAACGAATGACTCTCTTTTTCCTTTTCTCCTGAAAACAATAACATATCTTATTACAGGATCTGCCTGTACTATATTAACCTACTCCTATATTTATGACTTTACCGTTTTTTATCTCAATGCTAATAACGCATCCTCCGAAGCCTTTTTTACATTGTTTCTTAAAGTTAGCCTTACTTGTTGGAAGTTGAACATTCTTCGCTAGCGGAAACGATCTCTTTTTATAGTCCAGATTAGATATGATCTTCCCGTTTTCTTTCTTTATTTTTGTCAGATTTCCCCATACAACTAATTTATTATCTTTTATCCTCATCTTATAAATACCGCTGCTCTCTTTTACTCCAGAAAAATAATTATAAAAAAAAGCATTCTTTATTTTTGCATCTGCTTTTTCTGCTGACTGAAAGAACACTAACAGAAAGAGTAAGGCAAATATCCATCTGCATTTGTTTTTCTTACTACGCTCGTTCATCATTTGTATCCTCCTTTTCATTTTATTAAAATACTGTTTTCCAAATTTTATAGACAGACCCTGTATTTCCAAAATTGACAAATATCTATTTTCCTTCCCCCTTACTTATAATATATTTTAAAAAATTACATATTCTGTTATAATTTTTCTGACTAAATTTGGCTATCCCCCAACGCTAACAATCATTTCGCAGAGTATCACACTCTGCGAA
>CAJUBQ010000160.1 GCA_910584595.1 uncultured Eubacterium sp. | reverse complement strand
ATGGAAAATCTTACACTTGAAAAACGTCAACTTTGTGACATTCAAGGGCGATTGTTTGAGCTTGCGCTAAAAGCCGGGGCAGATTGCCCGTTCTTTATAGAATCTTTTATGAACAGCAAAACGGCGGCTGCTCTCGATGATGTATATGATCGCTTGCAATGGGCTGGAGAAGAATATATTTTTGAAGAGCTAAACGATGAGGTTTGTGGCCTGAAAAAAGCAGGTACAATTTATCCTGCGGAAGTAATGTATTGGACAGGATATATCTATCGTTATTGGCATTATTACACAAATGAATATAGCCGTGAAATCTATAAAATCGCTGATGCAAAAACAATGAATGAATGTTGGCTTGGATTCCATACTTTTGATGTTGAGATGGCTATCGATGATCTGAAAGAGATTTATGGACAAAACAGGAAGGAGTGAAACTACAAAGGATGAAAAGTAATCAGACGACTCTATGCTATATTGAAAAAGACGGAAAATATCTGATGATGCACAGGGTAAAAAAAGAGAATGACATAAACAGAGATAAATGGGTTGGTGTGGGCGGCCATTTTGAGGCGGACGAGTCGCCGGAAGAATGCCTGCTTCGTGAAGTAAAGGAAGAAACCGGACTGACATTGAAATCATGGAGGTTTCGAGGGATTATTACATTTATCTGTGATAAACAGCAGACGGAGTATATGTTTTTGTATACGGCAGATTCATTTAGCGGAGAGCTTACGGAATGTGAGGAAGGCAATTTGGAATGGATAGAAAAAACAGATGTATATCGTTTGCCCATCTGGGAAGGAGATAAGATTTTCTTTAAAATGATAGAAGAAAATCATCCGTTTTTTTCCTTAAAATTAAAATATGACAATGATATGCTCGTTGAGAAATCTTTAAACGGAAAATCATTTTAGCATTTCAGATATTTGTAAGAAAAAAGCCGTTTTCACCGGAAGCGGCTTTTTTTCTTTGCAAAAAATTCCAAACAGACTGAACCGTTTCAAAAGTTATGACTATATATGAGTGAAGGGCAGTGCAAAAGCAGCTGTTTTATGATCTGAACGGTTATGCACAGCCACCCTTTTCAGGACGTCTTAAGAGTGGAGATGAATCATGACAAAAGCGGAATTGGAACAATGTATCAGCGCTTATGGAAAGGATATTTATTCCTTTTGCGTATATCTGACCGGCAGTATACAGGAAGCAGAGGATCTTTATCAGGATACATTTTTAAAGGCGGTAGAGCACACCGATCGGATACGGACGGATAAAAATCCCAAAAGCTATCTTCTTGGTACGGCGCTGCATATATGGAAAAGCAGGAAGCGTAAGTTAGCCTGGAGAAAAAGGATTGTGGATATGCAGTCATTGACGGAAGAAAAGGATACCGGACAATGGGAAAGGATGGAGCAGTCTGCCGAGACACAATTTTTGCAAAAGGAAGAAACGGCAGCAGTGATAGAAGCAGTAGCCCGTCTGCCGCAGCGATATCAGATTCCTGTGCTGTTATTTTACATGGAAGAGCTATCAGTTGCACAGATCGCTTCTGTGGCACGAATACCGATCGGAACAGTAAAAAGCAGACTGTATCATGCCAGAAAGATATTAGAAAAAGAATTGGAGGTTGTTTTAAATGAACAAAGATCTTGATACGTTATTAAAACAAGCCCTTGCTCCGACAAAAGAGCCGGATGACCGGCTGAACAAGAAAATTATGGGACAAGTAAAGGAGACGGACATTATGAATATGAAAAAAGTCAGAAAAATACCTGCGGCAGCTATTGCAACTGTATTTGTTATAGCAACAGGTTCTTTAACGGCTTATGCTTCCTGGAAATATTTGACTCCGGAAAGTATTACGAAAAAATTGAATGATAGCAGGCTTACCGATGCTTTTCAGGGCAAAGATGCGGTCAGTATTAATGAAACGCAGACAATTGCAGGATATCAGGTAACATTCTTAGGGATTGTTTCGGGAAAAGATATTTCGCAGTATGAAAGCAAATCGAATCAAGAGATTCTGCATGACCGGTCATATTGTGTGACTGCGGTGAAAAGGGAAGATGGGACACCGATGCCGGACACATCAGAAGACGCATATTCGGATTTGTCTTTCTTTGTATCACCATTAATCAAAGGATATGATCCGGTAGATTATAATGTGTTTACGATGCATGGCAATTATACGGAATTTGTGGAAAATGGCATTTTGTACAGACTTACAGAATGTGATAATGTGGAAATATTTGCGGATCACGGCTTGTATTTATGCGTATGCGACGGCTGGCTTTATAATCAGGAGGCTTATCATTATAATGAGGCTTCCGGTGTGATTTCCAGAAATGAAAATTATACTGGTTTAAATGCATTATTTCAGCTTCCTGTCGACGTATCGAAAGCTGATCCAAGGGCAGCAGCGGATTACCGGACATGTATAGAAGAGTCAGAAACAGAAGGAGAGGCAGATACGCAAAAGGATGCCATAAAATCATAGACTTAACGGTTCGATTATGATATAGTAAATGTATTCGGGTAACCGTCTTTTCATAATTGGGAGGTGATGATATGCCGTCTGGGATAGAAGTTACGAAAGCCGCATTGGATGATTTTAAAAAGATTCAAGATTACATGGTATCAGCAAAGAAAGAAAATGCGGTTGAGACATATGGAAAATTAAAAAAGGAATATAAAATACTTAAGGCGCTGCTGCAAGTGTCCGGCGTGAATTTGGAAGACATTGATGAAATTAAAGAATCATGAGCAGCCAAATTGACTCTTGACAAATCATGCAGAACAAAGTAGTATAAATACATTATAGAGTGTCGGCAAAAGCCGCATGAAGGGGTGCACC
Organism: uncultured Eubacterium sp.; assembly: GCA_910584595.1. Lineage (GTDB taxonomy): Bacteria > Bacillota > Clostridia > Lachnospirales > Lachnospiraceae > Eubacterium_J. The sequence continues at coordinate 3,593 of CAJUBQ010000160.1, read as the reverse complement.
ACCACGGGTGTATTTCTTCGTGCGGCTTTTTTGCCGGAAAAAGAAAGGAGCGATAGAATGGTTCTGATTAACGGAAAGGAAGAGGCGGCTGCAGGGCTGCTCTTAAAAGAGTATTTAAAGCAAAATAACTATCCGGCAGACGGCATTGCCGTAGAATGCAATGAACAGATTGTACCAAAAAGCAGATATGATAGTTATGTCATTCAGGAGGGAGATGTTTTAGAAGTTGTAAGTTTTGTAGGCGGAGGCTGAATACGATGCACGCAGAGTCCTGTTAAACAGCAGCCGGATTTTGACGATCAATGTCTGAAGCGTCAGAACATCTCACGGAAAGCATTTTTCAAAAACGTTCTGATATTTCATAATGATAGAAAGATAAACGTAACAGTTCCATGGGTTATCTGAACCAATGTCATTAACTTAACGGATTCCCGAACGACTCTGCGTCTGGCGGAATGGTTTTGCTGGCTGGAACATCCTCTGAGCGGGCTGGGGCAACACTGCGGTGAAAGCGCCCCTCAACGTCCTTTCAGAGGATATTCCAGCCAGCAAAACCATTCCGCCAGATGCAAAGTCTGACTACGAAAAGCTTAAGTTAATGGCATTGTTATCTGAACTGTTACAGAATAACGGAAAAGGAGCAATAGATATGGCAGAAAAAGATACGTTTACATTAGGAGGAAAGGAATTTTCTTCTCGATTTATTCTTGGTTCCGGAAAGTATTCGATGGAGCTTATCAAAGCAGCTGTAGAAAATGCAGGGGCACAGATTATTACGCTTGCTGTGCGGCGTACAAATACTAAGAAAAATGAAAATATTTTGGACTACATTCCCAAAGGCGTGACGCTGCTGCCGAATACTTCAGGCGCCAGAGATGCGAAAGAAGCTGTCCGCATCGCGCGTTTGTCACGAGAATTAGGGTGCGGCGACTTTGTAAAAATTGAAATTATGAAAGACAGCAAATATTTGCTTCCGGATAATGTGGAAACAGTGAAAGCTACGGAGCAGCTTGCGAAAGAAGGCTTTGTCGTGCTTGCTTATATGTATCCCGATTTGTATACGGCCAGAGATTTGGTAAATGCAGGCGCGGCGGCAGTCATGCCGTTAGCTTCTCCAATCGGCTCCAATAAGGGACTGGCAACGAAAGCGTTTATTCAGATTTTAATCGATGAAATAGATGTGCCGATTATTGTAGACGCGGGCATCGGACGCCCGTCGCAGGCATGTGAGGCTATGGAAATGGGCGCAGCTGCAATTATGGCAAATACCGCCATTGCAACCGCTGGAGATATTCCGGCAATGGCAGGAGCTTTTAAAAATGCGATTGAAGCAGGGCGCAGCGCTTATTTAGCCGGACTTGGGCGTGTGCTGGAACGGGGAGCGGCCGCTTCGGATCCTTTGACCGGATTTTTGAGAGACGCATAAAGATGCAATGAGATCAAAACTAAAAAAGAAGAATGTAAAGAAGAATGTAAAGAACCAGGTAAGAAAGAAGGAAAAGAAGTTGACGCAAAACCAGTTTTTTGTAGATTCCAATAAGCTGACGGCAGACGCATTAGAGCGCAAACACCGGGTGGAACAGGATCCGTCAGCGAGGACAGATCCGATGGAATATATGGAAGGGATGGAACGTATCTCTTCGGATATTATGGAAAAAGTACTTGGACAGATGCAAAGCTTTCAGCCGCAGCAATATACGGATGCAGATGTACGACGTGCGCTGATGCGTGAGACATGTTCGGTGGAAGATTTCAAGGCATTGCTGTCTCCGGCAGCGCTGCCGCATCTGGAAGAGATGGCGGTAAGGGCAAAATACGAGACAAGCAGGCATTTTGGAAATACGGTGTATTTGTTTACGCCGCTATATATTGCCAATTACTGTGAAAATTATTGTGTATATTGCGGATTCAATTGTTATAATGATATTTCCCGCAAAAAACTGACGATGGAAGAAATTCGGCATGAGATGCAGGTCATTGCAGATTCCGGTATGGAAGAGATACTGATTTTGACAGGCGAGAGCCATACAATGAGTGACATTACGTATATCGGGGAAGCCTGCAGGCTGGCCGCACAGTATTTTCGCAATGTGGGCCTGGAGATTTATCCGGTAAACAGTGCAGACTATCGTTATCTGCATGAATGCGGCGCGGACTATATTACCGTATTTCAGGAAACCTATGACGCGCAGCAGTACGAAAAACTACATTTAATGGGGCATAAGCGCGTATTTCCATATCGATTTGAAGCACAGGAGAGGGCGATTATGGGCGGTATGCGGGGAGTGGCGTTTTCAGCGCTGCTTGGGCTGTCTGATTTTCGTAAAGATGCGCTTGCTTCGGCGCTGCATGTGTATTACCTTCAGCGCAAATACCCATATGTAGAATATTCCTTATCCTGTCCAAGGCTGCGTCCCATTGTGAATAATGATAAGATCTCTCCGCAGGATGTGCATGAAAAGCAGCTTTGCCAGGTGCTTTGCGCCTATCGTATTTTTTTGCCCTATGTCGGGATTACGGTGTCATCCAGAGAACAGAAGCATTTTCGGGACGGCATTATAAAGATAGCTGCGACAAAGGTATCTGCGGGAGTGTCGACGGGAATCGGCGATCATGAGAGCAAATACCATGGCATACAAGAAGCTGAGACAGGCGATGAGCAGTTTGAAATCTCAGACGGCAGAAGTTTTGCGCAAATGTATGAGGATATTGCTTCAAAAGGGCTGCAGCCGGTTCTAAATGATTATATTTATGTGTCATAAAGGAGACAGGATGTCGGAACAGATCAAAATTTGCTGTATTACAAACAGACATTTGTCAGTGCAGGATTATAAGAATCAAATCATAAACATTGCGCAGGCGGGGCCGGAAGCGATTATCGTCCGGGAAAAAGATTTGCCGGAGCACGCATACAAAACGCTTGCTGCACAGGTCATGGATATTTGCGCACAGTATCATGTGTTATGTATTTTACATACCTATACAGAAACGGCATTATGTCTTGGAGCGGCAGCGCTGCATCTGCCGCTGCAACTGCTGTTATCGATGCCGGAAGAGCAGAAGCGGCGTTTTTGCGTCCTTGGCGCATCGGTGCATTCCGCGAAGGAAGCGCTGCAGGCGCAAAGAGCGGGAGCGACTTATATTACTGCCGGACATGTGTTTGCAACAGACTGTAAACCGGGAGCGCCGCCAAGAGGGCTTTCTTTTTTGCGGGAAGTTTGTGAGACTGTGCCGCACCTGCCGGTTTATGCGCTGGGAGGCATTCATGCCCAGAATGCGCCGGCGTGTATCCGGGCAGGTGCATACGGAGTCTGCGTGATGTCAGAATGTATGCGGTATGAGAATGTACAGGAAAGATTCAAAGAATATCAAATGGAATGATTGCTGTTTGCATGATCTTTTTCGTGCCTGTGAACATGTAAAAAGGCTCAAATATGTATAAATACAGTGTTTGAGCCTTTTAGGAACTGTAGAAAAGATTTAAATACGCATAGTTTTCGTATTCTTTTATCATATCAAGTTCTGTTAAATTAACGCCGGATGAGGGAATCGGCCCTGTCTCATTGTTCCGGTTTCCAGAACGTAAGAATCCC
>CAJUBQ010000159.1 GCA_910584595.1 uncultured Eubacterium sp. | reverse complement strand
ACCGTCCGGTTCCACAGCCTGGATGCAGAATGCTTAGGGCTTCTTGCATTCTGGAGCGGACACAGCAGACGGGGCAGATTTTCTCTCACAGCGTCCGAGTAGCCAGAATGTAACACTTTTTGTAGATTGTTGCATTTCCGCTTAAGTTCACGCTTATGCAGTGTTGCCCCTGTCCGCTCAGAGGATGTTCCAGCCGGCAAAACCATTCTGCCAGACGCAGAGTCGTTCGGGAATCCGTTAAGTAAATGACATTGCTAATGAACCGCACCTTTGGCGCAGGATAAATTTTCAGTCTGCAAGACGGAGGGATGAGGCGTAGCGGGCTACGTTGATTAAATTTAGGATGAATTATCCGCATTCTTTTTCAGTTATTATACATCTGTATCAGTCTCGTTACAATATCTGTAACTCTTGCAGAATTTAATATTTTTTTCAATATTACTAAAAATTGTTCCTGATTTTGTATCACGTAAGTGTATCCATGATTAGAATCGTTAATTTCTTCTGCGATTCCCTCTTCCAATACAATTTTTAACGGATATCCCATAATTCCGTTTTTTAAAAACATAATTCTGAACTTATAATCCGGCATACTTTTAGATGAGAGAAAAAATTCATATGTAAAAGGCTCATCTCCCATTTCTCCTAAAACTGTCTGAATATTTATTTTTCGATCCTCAAAAATTTCATTCAGCTGCATCGTAGACGTTTTCAGTCTGTCAGATATGCCAGGAATAATATATGACTCAATATTTCCTGTATATTCGGCAACTCTTGCAATCACAATGCCATTCGTGCTTCTTGTCAGATTCCCGCATTGTTCTTCTAAAATTTTTTTTGGCATCTCAGCTGTGGCAGTTACATCATATTTTACTTCCAACAAATTTTCCATTACATTTCCTCCTTAATTTCAAAATATATTGGCAGATGATCGCTTATTTTCTTATTAGGTTTTCCATTTCTATTTAAAATACTTTTTCCTTTAATTTCATCTACAATTTTTAAACTGTCATTTAAAAAATCTTCTATTAATTCCGGCCTTAAAATTACTTGATCATATATATTCCATTGATATAATCGAATTTGATTTTTATTATAAAAATAAGAGCCACTAATATCGTTAAAATCTCCAAATAAATTCCACATCGGATTATAAAAAGTTGTAAATGAAAGACCTGATACCTTTCTGACGCCTTTTTTTGCTTCAAAACTATTTGGCAAAGCATGAAAACAATCTGCATTGATACAGGCATTCTCAAATGGATTTACGTTAAAATCCCCTACCACAAACGTCTTATGATGCCTGACTTTTTCTTCTGCATTTTCAATATCACTTCTGATTCTTCTTGCATAAAATTCTGTATCCGGTGGTTCAAAATGCAGTTTGCTTGGCAGATGAAGCGCTGTTAAAATATATTTTCCATATGCCGTTTCCATACTGTAAATACAATATCTTTTTTCATCCTGCATAAGCTTATTTTTATAACATTGTTTTGATATAATCTTAACCTTATCACAAGCAAGACTATTCCATACATAATAATCCAGTTTTAAGATCGCCAATTGATTACACAACCCGTTTATGTTATTTATATATTCTGCTAATATAATAATATCACAAGGATTTTCATCCATAAAGTCTATAATATATGAATCAATTTCTGGATTCTTATGCGTATTCCAAAATAAAATTTCATTATATTTAATTTCCTTCATTTTTTATACAATACAAAATCCTGCATTTCTCTATGAAATCCCGCTGCCGCCAAAGCATTTTCTGCAGTTTTTGGAAACTCCTTCACTACGATCCGCTTTAGCCCCACAAAAATCTTTCCCTTATGAAACTCCTTTACAAATTCCTGCATACATGTTTCCGCCAATTCCTCTTCGAACACCCGCAACGTTTTCCCCTGCCTTTCAAATACTGCTGCCGGAAGTCCCCCAAAACAAGCCACAGCCGTTCCCGGTACATGCAAAAAACTGCGTCCCTCCTTGTGTGGCAGTATCCTTCCCCAGCATTGTGCAGGATCTACGGCATGGACCCAAACCAACTTTTGCTCCGGTCTTTGCAGCATCCGAACAACTGCTGCATAATCTTTTCCTCGGATAAATTGAGCTCCGGACATTCCTTCCACAAAATAACCTCTTCTGGCCTGTCCGGTATATTCCCAAATACGCAGCACAGACAATGCTTCCTGCCAGGAAATCCCCCAGGCTGCCGCTGTTTCCTTGCTCAAAATCAGACTGCGTTCAAAACATTGTTCCAGTTTTCGTTCCATTTCTTCTTTTTCTTCTTTCTGCGTCTGTTTCTGAACCGGCCTTACCACATCCCATCTCCCGGCCCGCAATGCCTTTACCCGCATACCTGCCAGCCGTTTGGGCGTCATCTTTTTTGCCTTCTCCATCTCTATCCATTGACGTACCGGAACAAAACTATCTGCACAAACAAATCCCTTTTTCATCAGCGACAGCAATATTTCATGCGCAGACTCTCCAGCCAGCAAACGATTCAAAGGCTGAAGAAAGCTCGCGCCACGCTTTAACAGCGTCTCATACACCAGCTGCTCTTTATCACCTAACTTTGGCAGCTCACTTATCAAATCAGCCTCCCAATCCACATCTTCCTGACTCCGAAAACATAATCCGCCCTTTTCATCCATATGCCAATACATTGCTCCTTCTGCCAAAAATGCATCCAGCATCGACTCCCGGTAATTTTTCACCCTTGCCGGCAGCACAACCGTTTCCCACAAAGTTGCTCCAAGCACAACTCCCGCATAACATTTTAACGTCTGTTCCAGACACTCCTTCGCCGGAGCGCTGGAACTCATTTTCCCAAGCAGCAGCGCCGCGTACGCTTCCGGCGCACAGGTCTTTACTTCTTCCCGCCGCCGTTTCAGCGTACGTACTCTTGCCCGCTGATATAAGACCGCATGATAGTACATGCCGTCCTGCATAACCGCTTCTCTCTGCGTGCATAACGCCTGCAAAATCTCTTGCGCCAGCTCTGTGTTCCATCCGTAGCGGTCTGCTGTCTGTTCTGCATCCGCAGCGCCACGATATCGAAGCATTCGCCTTACAATATGCATTCGTGCCTTTCTTACAGATTCTAAACCGCTTTCTGTATCCTGTATCTTATCAACCGGCGCCTCCCCAAGAGCCCGCATATACTCCTCTTCCTGTTCCACAGCAATCCAAAGTCCCTGCTCCAAATAAACGACTCTTCCTTCCTGCGCCAATTCTTCCAGCCAGCTGGCAGGAATATCCCATTCGCCAGCCGCTATATCTCCCTGTATCATCAACAATGAATGAAGCTGCTGCTGATCCTGCGGCAGTTTATCATGCTCATCCTGCACCCACGACAGTTCCTCTTTGCCTGGCCGCAATAACTTTTTACCCTGTGCCGCCTGTTCTTTTAATGCATCCTGCACAGCCGCATGAATCCCTCCCGGCGTCGGCGCATAATCATACATCACCGCCGCTTCCTGCGCCCACTGCAGAGGAAGCGACATGGGCGATGGTATATCCGTATATATTTCCCGTACTTCCACCACACCTGCACGTATATCTGATAACAGCTGACATAATCCTTCGCAGTCCCATAAATCATCCATGCACTCGCGTCTTGTCTCACGAATGAGCGGATGTTCCTGTTCCCGAACAACTTTTTCCAACATCTGCGCACTTTTTAACCGCTGCATCCACAAAGGCTGACGGCCGTTTTTTTTCACACCCATCATCAGCGCCCGTCCGCTGTTATATCGAAACGCCATATTAAAAACAGATGTTTCCGGCAGTAAAATTTCCAGACTGCGGATGCAAGTCTCCGGCTCCAGCATATCAAGCACCCCTTCCGGCAAATTCTGTTCACCGTATGCATACAGCAAAAAGCCATCCTCTTCATCCACACTCCCTGTCTCTATCCCCAATTGTTTCCGAACAGTATGAGCCGCTAATATCGCAAGCGGCGCATTGATACGCCTGCCAAAAACAGAATGAAACATCAGCTGGCAGTTCCCGGACGCATCTCGAAAATGCTCTACTAAAATCGTGCGATCATCCGCAAGACTTCCAGCTGCTTTTATCTGCCGTTCAATATAACCTGCCGATAACTTTACCGCAGATTCATCCAGCCCCAAACGTTCCAATGCATCCGCAAGCTTTCCATCTTCATGTGCATCCTGCAATTCATGAAACATCCGCCCAAATGCTTCTCCGGTGCGCTTATCCCTTCCCTTCAGTTCTCCTTTCCAAAACGGAAGTCTTGCACCTTCCACCGGCGCCTGTACAACCGTTACCGTATCCCTGCTGATATTTACTACTTTCCACGCAAACGAACCAAGAATAAACCGGTCCCCCTTCTGCGACTCGTAGACAAATTCTTCGTCCACTTCTCCAAGCTTAACACCCGCCTCAGTTCGTACATCATACAGCCCTTTATCCGGAATCGTACCCCCTGCAGATACTGCAAGCATTCTGCTGTAGCCGTCCCCTTCTACTTTTTCATGAATTCTGTCATACAGCACTCTTGGGCGCACCGGAATATCCTGTGCATGTTCATAATCTCCTGCCAGCATCCCAAGCACTGCCTTTACATCCTCCTTTGTAACCATACGAAACGGCCAGGCCCGCGGAAGTATCTCCATCACTTCATCCAGCTCATAACTGCGGTACGCTGCCATGGAAACCAGGTGCTGCGCCAACACATCCAGACATTCTCTAGGCGGATGCAAATGCTCCACACCACCTTCTCTGGCCAGCTGAGCCGTCATACCGCAAGAGATACATTCCGGCGCAGTACGCGGAAAAAGATACATCACGCTGACCCGCCCCGGGTTGTGTCCTGCACGCCCCAACCTCTGCATCGTACCCGATACCGTACGTGGACATCCTACCTGCAACACCTGATCGATCTCCCCCACATCAATACCTAACTCCATCGAAGATGTCGCACACAAAAGCCGCAGCTTACCATCCCGCAGCGCCAGCTCCGTTTCCATCCGCTGTTCTTTCGAAAGGCTCCCATGATGTACACAGGCAAATCCTTCCCCACCCAGCAGATTCACGTAATATGCCAGCTTTTCCGCATACCGTCTGCCTTCCACAAAAGCAATCACACTCCTGCTTCCCTGACAATATTTATATACCAGCGCTCCCAGCTCTTCCCAAACCGGATCCTTTCGCCTGCCTTTTGTTACATCCACATAAGGACTTAAAATCTCAAGCTTCACTTGCTTTTTCATATCCGGCGCCGCAATTTTGGCGCCTTCCGGCGCAAGATATTCTGCTGCCAGTTTCAATGGTTCTATCGTAGCCGATAATCCAATCCTCTGCAGCGGACGTTTACACAGCTTGTCCAATCGTGCTAAAGAAAGCATCAGATGCGCGCCTCTTTTTGTATCAATAAGAGCATGAAGTTCATCTAATATTACCGCTTTTGCCGTTGCCAGCACATTTTGTCCTGTTTTGCTCGTCAGCATCAAATATAAGGACTCCGGCGTAATAATTAATATATGCGGCGGTTTACGTACCATCCGCTGCCGATCCTTCTGCGGCGTATCACCGGTACGGATGCCTACTGTAATATACCTATCCGCCTGCATTCCTTCCAGCGGCTTTTTTAAATTTTCCCGTATATCCGCCGCCAGCGATTTTAACGGTGATACATAGATAACCTGCAACTGATGTTCTAACATTCCATCCTGCGCCTGCCGGTTCATCTGATCTAAAAACACAAGAAATGCCGAAAGCGTCTTCCCGGTTCCTGTAGGCGCTGAAACCAGTACATGCTCTCCCGCAGCAATCAAAGGCCACGCCTCTTTCTGCACAGGTGTAGGCTCTCCCAGCGTATGCCGAAACCAATCTGCTGTTTTTTCTTCAAAAATCGTTACTACATTTTTCATCATTCTAAGTTATCCTGCCCGTATGCTTCCCACTTGGCTTTCATTTTCAACTGTTTCACTTCACTAAAATTCTAAAATGTTTTATTAAGAAACAAACAAGGCGTAAAATCTTTCATAAGGAACTATTCAGAAATAACTTTTAAATCCTTCGCACTATGTAAAAGTTACTTTTGAACAGTTCCTAACCTGAACAGACTTTACACCTTATTGTTATTTATTCTCCCCATCTTCGGCAGATGAATGACTCTCAACTCTCTCAATAATTTCCAGAATTTCTTCAGCAGACATTCCCTTTTCACGTAAAACACGGATTAAATTCACAATCTCTTTACCCGTCACACCCTTCACCTCCCTTACCGTTGCTATATTAATATCATATCAATTAATGATTCCAGTGTAAAGCCTTACGATTATCAATGCGCTGAATTCTTGTTGTATCTGTTACTATTCACAGTGGTGAACAAGTAACAAAGCAACAGTTTAGACAAAGTGTTGCTTTTGGGGCTCCCGGACGCTGGATGAGGAAATCGGCCCTGTCTCATTGTTCCGGTTTCCAGAACGTAAGAATCCCTAAGCATTC
>CAJUBQ010000158.1 GCA_910584595.1 uncultured Eubacterium sp. | reverse complement strand
GGCCGATTCCCTCATCCGGCGTCCGGGAGGCCCAAAAGCAACACTTTGTCTAAACGATTGCTTTATTACTTGCCCCACCCCGTGAAAAGTAACCCAGAACAAGCCGACCTGTTGCGAACGCTCAACTTTCTCTTGCTATCTAATTTTGATTACTATATAATCAATCATAGAGGTGATTATATGACAATAGATGAAAAAGATCTTTTGAACAGTATCTTAGCCAGTCTGAACCGCATTGATTATATCAAGCCTGAGGACATCCCTAATATAGATCTGTATATGGACCAGGTAACGACATTTATGAATGAACAGCTTGCCGAAACCAAGCGGTACCCGGATGACAAGATACTGACAAAAACGATGATTAATAATTATACAAAAAATAACCTTCTGCCAGCGCCGGATAAAAAAAAATATTCCAAAGAACATTTGCTGACACTCATTTTTATTTATTATTTCAAAGGGATTTTAAGTATTAATGATATCCAAAATCTTTTAAATCCAATAACCGACCGCTATTTTTCCAAAAATGGCGATCTGGATCTGACTGCAATCTATGAAGAAGTGTTTGGTTTGGAAAAAGAGGAAGCCGGTATGCTTGCAAAAGATATTACCCGCAAATTCAATACGAGCAGTCATACGTTTCCGCAGGCCCCATCACAGGAGCGGGAAAATCTGCAGCTGTTTTCTTTTTTATGTATGCTCAGCTTTGACGTATATGTAAAACGCATGCTCATTGAAAAAATTATTGATGCAAAGCTTATGAAAAAACCGGAAGAAAAAAACAGGAAAACTTCTAAAGAAAGCAGAAAAAAATAAGATTCCCCTCCTAAAATAAATCCGGGTTCTTAGGAACTGTTCAGAAATAACTTTTCATAGTGCGAAGAAAAATCCTGCGCACTATGAAAAGTTATTTCTGAACAGTTCCTTATATTCGCTTTCAAACTACATATCATAAAACGAATACAAGAATCCGGATTCTGTTAAATTCTATCGCTCATTACTGCTTATTCTCACTTAAACGTCCAATGACCAGGTCATATCCATCGTGACCGTAATTCAATGATCGATTCACTCTGCTGATCGTTGCTGTGGAAGCCCCTGTTGTCTCTGCGATATCCATATACGTTTGACTGTTACGCAGCATATGCGCCACTTCGAAACGCTGTGAAAGCGCCTGCAGCTCATTTACTGTACACACATCTTCAAAAAAACGATAACATTCTTCTCTGTTTTTAAGAGTCAGTATCGCATCAAACAACCGATCTGTTGCCTCCGTCCTGAGATCTTTACCCATTCTCCCCGCTCCTTTTGTTTCAGCCCATATTAAGTCTGCTGTATATATTTTGTTGGAATGTACCCGGAATAGTTCTTTCCTTTTAGTGCGTATTTGACCTTACTCCACTTTGTTCCTGCTACAGTTTTACTACTGCCTGCGATCGTAACTTTTGTTCCATTTGGAATCGTTCTTTGTATTTTATAATTCAATCCTGCTCCGGAACGCACATTCACATTTTTCGTTGTCTTTCCATACGTATAAATTGTTACATAACTCCCTGACAAGTAGCCTGTGTAAGATTCTCCATTTTGACTGTAAGTGACTTTATACCATTTTTTATCTAATGTAGACAGCGTAAATTTATAAAATGGCAGCCCTGTTCCTGATGGAACAACCGCAACAGACGGATATTCTGTGCCTGCCTGCTCTCTTAAATGTACATTCGAAGTTGTCTTTAAGCGGAAGGAATGCTCACGTTGTGTATGCGCCGTTAAAATATCCGATTCTGTGCCATATTTCATATTTCCATCTTCATCTAAAAGAAAAGGAACTACTTTATAATAATACTGGCGCCCTTCTGACTCCATAACGGTAGCATCGGTATAGGCTGTCACTTCATTCCAGTTAATCGTTTTCAGCTGCTTATAAGCGCCGCCATAAGACTTGCTCCGGTAAATCTTGTATCCATCTGCTTCTTCGAGCGGATCCCACTGAATCGTAATCTCTGTAGTATCATGATCTGCCATCATAAGTCCGCTGACCGGACCGAACCCTTCTTCAAAATCATCCGGGTCCAAATCCGGATCTTCAATTTCCCCGGCCTTGCCGGAATAAAAGAAATTACAGTCTACATTTCCAACAATTCCGTCTACCTGTCCGGTACTGGAATACTGCCAATATATGTAATCTCCCCTGTAAGTTGTCTTTGTCGTATAATTTGCCAGCCAGCAGTCATAATTTGTCAGCTGCGCCACATCAAAAGAACTTTCCAAAAAATTCGGGCTTCCATAATACATTGGCGTAAACCCAGCCTGCCGGATCAAATCCGAATAGGCAATTGTATTTTTCGTCACCTGCGCTTTTGACAGTCCATATGCACGATATGCATTCGAAAATGCCTCAAAATCATAGACAACCGGAAGTGTAATCATATGCTTATAATCTGAAATCAGTTCCAATGTTTTCTTTGCTTCTTGTTTTGCCTCACTTGTAGTAATTGAATTTGAGAAAAAGTAAATGCCAACTTCAATCCCTGCATCGTATGCCCCCTGAATATTTTTTCTGAAATACTCATCTTCATACATGGCAAACTTATCTGATAACGCAGTATATCCACAGCGGATAAATACAAATTTAACCCCTGCTGCTTTGACCTTTTTCCAATTAATCTCCGCCTGCCACTTAGAAACATCAATTCCATTTACAATCTCACAGTCGCTAAGCTGTGCCGCATGCGTATAAACCAATCCCGTAAATGGACTTTTTGTCGTCTTTGCTTCCACACTGTTCAATGAAAACGGAGCAGATTGTTGCTCTTTTTCATTTTCCTTTTGAAACAACATTTTAACATAATCCGGATCCTGTTCATCCGGTACAAGTTCATCCGGCGTTTTTGGAAGATTTTCTTGTATTTGTTCCATGCTTCGATTTTCATTTTGGTTGATATTTTGCACCTGCGGGATTTCTGCTGCCACAAAATATCCGATAGGCTGGCTGCATGCTAACATGCATCCTAATGCACCTGCTAAAATTCTTTTTTTCCGCATCGTCCGTAACTCCTTCTATCCTTTTATCCTTAATTTCTAAATGGTCCTTAAGTATCCTTACAGGTTAAAAACATTCCTATAATGCTTCATATTCTCCATGACTGTTCAGGTTATATTTACCAGATTCTAATCATAAGTACGCTTTATTAAGGTTACCTTAAAAGGTACGAAAGAGTATTGCATTTTTTACGTGTCGATTGCCGGAAATTTATGGAAAGAAACGTTTGCGTTTGTACTTTATTTCTGCTGCATCGCAGATACTATTTGTGAAATTCTGTTTACTACGTCTTCAATATTTTTATTTACCACCGAACTGCGTTCTGACAGTTTGCCTACTTCACTTGCTACGACTGCAAACCCTGCGCCGATATCTCCTGCTCTCGCTGCTTCGATACTTGCATTCAAAGCTAATATTTTCTGACGGCTTTGGATCGAACGCAGCGTTCCGGTTTCTTTTTTGATCGTTTCTATCAGTTCATTCGTCTCGTTCACACCGTCCACAAGATTTGTAAAAATTTGCTTCGTCTGATTTCTCGCATATTCAGCATGAATAAAACTATTTGCAACACTGTCAAGCATATCGACAGACGCTTGAATGACTTCTTTGGAACGGACGTTTACCTTATGTATCGCTTTCATATAATCCTTTTCATTCATACCAAGCTCTGCAGCAATTTTTTTACATTCTTCTTCATCCGGATTCGAAGGCATCACCTGTCCGCCTAACACACTGCCCACCTTTTCACCGTTCACAACCAAATCAACTGCAAAATCAATCAAACCGGCATGACAGTGATAAACGCCCTGCGCTTCTTTATCACATTTTTCACATTTTGCATTTCCTTTTGGATTTGCCCGCATCGCCTTGCAAAAATCAGTAAAATTATATTGCCTGGAAATATATTTTCCATCTATGTCAATTGCAACTGCTGCAAGCCCCGTTGCAACCGCCCAATTTGAAATAATCTGCTCAAATTGCTGCATATCCGCAAAATCCTGTATTTTCACAAATAGTTCCTCCTTATTCTCCTCCATACTTTCAGAAATAAATTCCTATGCTATTGTACTATGTTCTAAGCATTTTGTCCAGCCGGTTGTCTAATCTCCTTTTTCAGCATAATACCGCACGACCAGACGCACAACCCTGCTATAACTGTGAATGCCATCTTCCACGCCATTCATCGTAAGATTTGTCTCTAAAAATACATTCGTAGCCTTATTAACTGTCTCTGTAGAAAAAACCGCTTTCTTTTCAACCTGTTTCCACTGCTCCTGTGTCAAAAACACATCGTCTTTGCATACCTGCTCATTTGCAGTTACCATCGTCTGCCGTATTTCCTCCGGCACACTCGTTCTGACCTGCCTTGCCAGATAACCTAATACACTTAAGTAACCGGAATACTGCAAATAAATGTCTTCTGCTTCTATGCAGGCGGCAAATCCAAAATAATTAGCTTCGTCCTCTAAAATAATTCCTTTTAAATGCGAATATTCATGACAGATCGTCGCAGGCACATTTACCGGATACATCACCGTATTATAATTTGCTTCCATTGTAAACGGAAAATAAATGCCAAGCAAATGCTGCTGACTCATAAAATGAGAGGCGCGAATTGGTTTCGGATCCGGATAATGTCCTGCCAGATAAGGATATACCTTTCCCTGTGCCTGCATCGCCTTCATGCACTGCTCATACAGTTCTTCTTCGGACCCATCATAGACCGGAGTTCCATCTGCCGACCGTTTCACCTGATTTGACAGTTCATTCGCCTTTGTAACCACCTGCGTATATGCCGCCATTAGCTCCTCCCTGCCGTAATCGTCTTTTTGTTCAAAATACTGTTCTTCTACGGTCGACGCATGATACATCACAAAGCAGTTCAATGTTTCCGTTCCATATATGTATACAAAAATCCAGCAAAGCAGCCTGATATTCCACGTACGATACTTCCAAAAACGGCTCCGCCTGACAGCAAACAAAGGCAGCAGCACGATCTCCAGCAGTACAAGACAAATCCCTGCAAAAATCAAAATTTCACCTACAGACCCGGAATACAAATCAGATATCCGTCCGAGCAGATTCGTCCAAATCGGAAATATATGCAGCCGGTACCAATCCGTAAAAACCCTGGAATTCCACGCCGTAATGTGAACAGCCGTGATTGCCAGAATTAAAAACAACATGCACCGGTAATGCGTCATTCGTAGTTTCTCTGAAATCTTCCACGTTTTCATTTTTCGCCTGCTTTCTACAACTATAAATTTATACAGAAAAATATAGATAAAAATTTACTGATTTTACATCAAAAATTATATCATATAACGATATTGCTGTCTATCGCAGCTGATGCTGAATTACCTTTCCAATTTTTGCTATTTGACAACATAAAACAGTTTGGAAATAGGATTGGATGTGATCTCTTAGACACAAAAAAAACGGATACCGCTACAATATTACTTATTTGCAGCGGTATCCGTTCTCCTGAAATCTTATCAGGGTTTCTCAATTCCTGTCAAATCATAAAACTCATCACTAAAAATTATCTGATCGTATAAAAATGTTTTTTGAAGGTCCTTTACATACTCAAAAGGATTTTGCATTGGAACGATTCCCAAATTTGTCTGAATTTCAGACAGAACATTCTTTACCTCTGTTTGGAAAGTATATGCAATCTCATCCGGCGAACAAACAAAATCCGTAAACTGCTGTTTGTCCCATTGAATGATTTGCTGTAATACGTTTGTACTTTTTACTGCAAGTATAAGGCTTAAAAAGTCGTTAAAATTCCTTGCTATTGGATAAACATAATACTCACAACAAGTTTCAGGATTTACAGCAAATACTATCTCATCAAATCCTTGAATAAAACAATAATGAATACTGTTGTCCCAACCAATTACCTCCGCTCCCAGCGGGGTACAAAAATATTCCTGTGTTTCCTCAAGAGATAATCCAATACAGGATGTGTCCAGCTTTAATTCTTGAAATTTTGTGTAAGATGTACAGTTCATTGATTTCAATTCCTTTCGTTTTTGTTAAAGAATATCATATATATAATACTTGAAATGCTGACTTTAATATCCAGC
Source organism: uncultured Eubacterium sp. (assembly GCA_910584595.1). Lineage (GTDB taxonomy): Bacteria > Bacillota > Clostridia > Lachnospirales > Lachnospiraceae > Eubacterium_J. Next base: position 357 of record CAJUBQ010000158.1, on the reverse strand, counting down.
CCACCAACCAGTTTTTGCGTTAGATATCCACGTATAATCAACACCATATTCAGTATTTGTATAGTATTCACGATATACGGAATTGCCAACATTTGAAAACGTTGTACCTGTAGTAAAATTGCCCCTTATTTGCGCAGTTCGTTTTATACACTAAAAACATTAAACTTACAAAAGTACATCTATGCCAAAACTATATACCATTATAGTCAATTGTAAAAATAAGTCAATCAGTGATAAAGCCAGGCGGCACCTTTAAACTTCTGGCATTTAGCTGTGGACGAATAGTTACTTTTCACGGGGTAGGGCAAGTAATAAAGCAACAGTTTAGACAAAGTGTTGCTTTTTCTGGATTACCGG
>CAJUBQ010000157.1 GCA_910584595.1 uncultured Eubacterium sp. | reverse complement strand
GCAATTCATTCAAAAAACTTTCATTTTAGACTTGACTTTTAATAGTTAGTCTTTCCCCAAATTCGCTGCATAACGTGATCTCTTTGCTTCCTGTGATATCTATCGCCGCGACTGGCGCTCCACCTATCATAAAATTCACAGACTGCCGCAGATAACCCCATTCATTAAAATACTGGGATAGATAAGCCAGCTTCTCGTTCAAAAACTGGATAAGTTCGTCCCCATCAAAAGGAGTTTCAGTTTCGCCGGAAAACTTGGCAACATATTTGATTTTCTTGATCCCGCCTACCAGATGTGCCGCCAGATACCCAATGATAAATGCAATAAAAAGGAAGCCTAAAATGTTCAGGATAATATTTCCAGCAAATCCTGCGTCACCTAATAAAGAGATAATAAGATACACCATATATACAGCAGGAACTCCATAGCATATCTGAACAAACCGCCCCGGCACCTGACTGCTTAGCAGTTCCTCCGCTGACTGAAACGCCGTATTTTTCCGTATATAGCCATTTACAAACTCCTTGAAATCATCTTCCTTGCTCTGTAAATCCTTTGTTATTTCAACATCCTGTTCATCCGTTATGGCACTGCCCTGACGTAATTCTTCCTGTAACGCACCATCATTCTGTAACACAGAGGAGGAATCTGACATCTCTTTCCCTTTATTCCCATCCGGCATTTCTGCACCACATTTATGACAGAATACCGTGCCCTCCGATAATTCAGTACCGCATTTATAACAGAACATAAGCATTCTCCTTTTCCTCTACCATATTTTTCTGTATAGCTGTATAAAATCTTCTAAATCTTCCTACTTTGATGTTGCAGCATTTGATACAGGTTCTCCACTATATACCTGCTCTCCGCATCCCTGACAGAATAACGCATCCTTCAGTAACGGCTTTCCGCATTTACTACAGCGCGTAATGTTATCCGCAGCAGTACCCTCATCATTTTGGTTTTCTTCCGAAATGGGATCTTCTTTGTCTGTCTCCGTATTTTCATCTTCCGCCTTATTGGGTTTAATCACAAATATATGTAACTTGTCATTTATGAATAATAAAATTTTAGTTATCACCGGCTTAGTCTTTGGAAGTATTTTAGGTAGTAGTTTAGCCAATAGAAACCCTACTGCTGCAATAATAGCCAGAACCAATATAACTTTTAAAATAAATTTGATTATGCTAAAAAATACCCCAAATACTCCTGTAAATATTTTAAAGACAAACCCTGCCTCAAAGAACGCAATGAAAATTGCCAAGCATATCTCTCTAAATATTGCTTCTCCGCTAAAGTATATACGAAATACATGCTTATGAAGAATCGATAAGTTAATGCATGTAAAAATTACTATCATGACAACTCCAATCCATGACATAATGTTTTCCATAAATAGACCTCCTTTGTAAAATAACATTACTTGGTATCATTTTTATTCAAGTTCCGTTTCGTTTTCCTTCCGACGCTTACTCAACACGCCCTCTATTACCCTTGCCGAATATCCGCCTGCCCTTGCGATCTTCGCCCTTTCACGCCTGTCTGTTTCATTTTTCGCAAGGTCAGCAATAAACTCTGCACGGTACAGCCGCATGGGACAGTCTATCTTATCCCCATGAAAATGGGTAAACAGTTTCAGCATAGCGTCCCGTCCGATCAGTTCAAAAAGCTCCAGATAGCTGTCATTCAGTGCATCTGCTTCATTCCCATCCACATGAAATGCCTCGTAGACGATCTCATCGTTTATATTGTTAAAATCAATATTGATCACCCTATCACCTCCGATCTGTCAAATTATATCAGTATCTTATGACATAAATCCAATCATAAAACGATTACTTTTGCTCACTATAAAATGTTTTCTTTTGAAAACACATAAACTGTATACACTTTATGGAGCATAATATGTATGCAGTTTTTCACCGTGAATTATACAAATGGATATTGTATTTCTGCTTACATCAAAACATGCCTGTCCCCTATTTCTACAGATATACATAATCCCTATCATGTAGCCACAATACACCATCACATCCAAGAGGCAACGGTACATCACTGATCAGCGTTCCAAAGAAATTGACCAATACCTCTCGCTGTACTCTTGCCGGATCACCACCACTATCATCATCTCCTGCGACTTCATACTGATATCTCTCCCCCGGCACTGTACTACGATCTATACGCATATCACTGAAATCACATGGGATGCTACATACACTGACTTTCTGAAACTTCTCTGCCCTGTAATCAAGCTTCATCATAAGATACCTCCCTGCTCATTTCTCATATACAGAGCCGTCATTACACACCCTGTAAGTGACCACATCACCGCCAACACGCCCAACGATCTCAACAAAATCCGGTGTAGGGACGGTTTCCAGAACATAATCCAGATGTTCTAGTACCTTGTCCTGGGCTTTCCTGACTCTTTCCGTTATATCTTTTGCCATATCTTCCTCCAAACTGTCCTCGTCACCTCCGGGACGGGCAATAAAAAATCCCCATACCATCATGGCACAGGGATCAAAATATTCATCTTGTTAAATTTCTCATTCAAATCAAGGTAATACAACATGCCCCAAATACAGCATATCTGTTACATTTGATTGCAGATATGCTAATTATAATTCTTCATTTCATTAAAGAACACTTGATGTGTAGCTGATTACTTGCACATCCTAACATATCTGCAACAAATTTTCTGATAAGAAGCACTGGTGTCATAACATTCACCATGCGCTAGATTAAAATATTTTCTAACTGATAAGATCAAGAACACTGCTAAGTTCATCGGGTAATTTCTCACATGAATCTGGAAGTTCTGTTCCCCTCTCTACAGCTTCTTTCTGTTTTACAGGAACACTCACAGTTCCTATCCCCGCTAACAATGCTCCTACCAACTTCATCCCCTGTTCCTGTATCTCTTCCCGCACTGTTACAAGCATATGTTCATGGAACTGCTGACGCTCCGCCATCTCTATTTGTATGCTGAGATATTCCTCCAAAACCCTCTTCACATAGGAAGTAAGTGACACAGAACCCGCTGCTTCTGCCAGTTTCATGTACAGGCTGCTATCCGCTTCATCTTCCATATTAAAGCGAAGGAATATCGCTTTTTGTTGTCCAGCCATCAGTTCACCTTCTCTCCAGCATCTGCCCTGCAAGAAATTCATACCCTTTTGCATTGGCGCACAAATCACAGTCGTAAGCGGTATGATTCCTGAATTTTCCTGCATGTTCACGTGCCATCAGCGCACCGCCGCCCACATAAATGATGTTGATATAGTCAAGACTGTAACCTCGTTCAGAAAGCTCCAGTTCCAGAGAATGTATTTTTTCCCGCATCATTCCATGGATTAACTCTGCGTAGACTGTTGGCAGATTACTTCCTTCTTTTAACATGACCTTCATGATCTCATGTTCCGGGATATCCTTCCCTGTCTGTATTTTCATATCCCGTTGGATTTCTTTAATCCATTTGACCATAGCCTTTTCAATCGTGATAGACTTGCTCTCAATCGGAAGCCCATTCCGCACATAGACAACATCCGTAGTCTTACTTCCAATATCTACGATCAGGTAATCGTCTTTCATATTACCAAGCCTTGAAGCTATCGCGGAATAACACTGTGGACATACGATCACTTTTACAATCGTTACAGAATATTCTTCTCCCTCATAGGAAAATTCCAACGTATTCTGCTGATCATAGTAATCGATCAATTTTAGCTTATCCCTTCCATAATTGGAAAATGGCAATCCCACTGCAAGTATGATATCTGCTTTATGGACTCTTGCTTTCCGAAGTTCCATCGCGATACCCGCCATTGTACGGAGCCTTGCTGAATCATCCGATATTTTATCCTCTGTGATTGCTGACCTTCCCTCTCCTACCTTAAAAAATTCCCCATCGTAAAATAGGGAATTTTCTTTCAATGTTGGTTCAACGGCTCCAAGTCTATGTACACCATTGTCAAATATGAAGTTTGCTGTCTTTCCCAACTGGTAACCATCATCGAAACCTATAATATATTTTTCATCATCCAGTTTGATCATCTTTCTTATGCACTCCTTCCTTTACGCTGGTATCATCTTAAGGAACTCCTGTTCCGTCAATACAGTAATCCCAAGTTCCCTTGCTTTCACTAACTTGCTTCCCGGCTTATCCCCACAGATCAGATAATCCGTCTTACGGGTGACAGAATTTGCCGCTATACCGCCAAGACTTTCAATCCTGCTGTTGATATCGTTACGGGTGAAATTTTCAAGTTTCCCTGTCGCTGCGATTGTACATCCTGCAAATGGGTTACTGTTTCCATTCTTTTTCTCTGCCATGATACGATCCTCTCTTTCGTCTCCAATCTTGAATCCATCTGCTTAAATAGAGATAATACTTCTATGAGCAAAAACATCCTCTTTGTGTAATCTGTCTCATACTTCTTTACAAAGCATTTACCATACATCCCTCACAGGTATGAATGCAACCGAAACACCTTGATATTTCTTAAAATATTCCATTCCTGTATCCGGCTCTCCGTCAAATTCATTACCGACTGATGTACACAAACAAGCTTTCATACCTGCCCTCGGCTCCACATCCTTCCAGATGACCCCCTCGTCATCCATATACACTGGTCTGTCCCACGAATCCCTGCCTAAGTGTTTCAAATGCAGGATTGCTGATTCGTCCGTACTTTGTTCCTCCTTACATAATTTTTCTGTCATCATTTGTTTTTCCATTCTATGAAATCCTCCTGTAAATGCAGAAATCCCTGTGCCACAAACGGCACAAGGATCGCTAATAGTATCATGATAAGAATATATATTTGCAAAGACACCTCATATGTTTTACCATATAACGTTAATGTATTTACCAAAGAATATATCTTCTGCTTATGTGAAAAATAGAAAATAGCGAGTAAACTTATTTGCTTCTATTGGTATATCTATTGAATTGTAATCCTACTGAAAATATATTATAATTATCGTAAAGAGGGACAAGAAAATGAATGAAAATAATAAATACTTAGACTTTATACAATATTTTGAAAAATATATCTCTGATTATACTTATACAACATACTCTATTAAAGAATACGAAAGAGTATATTTAATAGAAGATTTTGCCATCGAATTCATATACACTGATGGTAGTAATAGCAACAGAATTGTTATAGAAGAAATCTTTGATGACGGTAACAACGATTTAAATATAAAAAAATTCCTGCAAAAAGATTGGCCTTTGGTACAGCTTTTGCAATTCTATGGATATTTAGGTGAATCCAGTCCTTTTATCAAAAGCAGATTTGAATATGTTAATCAGCAATTACCCCAGCTAAATATTCAAGATAGATACAAAAAATGGGAGGGTAAGCAAGTTCCCTACATAGTTTTTGAATTAACAGAAAGTGAAAAAACTGGCTACGCTGTTTGTCAAACAAACGCCAAGCAAACTCCCCAAAAAGTCTTAGATATTGGCAATGAACTTATGATGGCTTGTATATTGTCTACACACTATATTAAAGACAATAGTAAAAAATATGTTTCTTCATCAACTACCAAATATTCTTTTGTTTTAGACCAAACAATTATTCAAATAATGCTTGATCGTGTTTCATCAAAAACTGACACATCGTGGCGCAAAAAGAATTTGGGTGGTGGTAAGCTAGGTTTTGAGGAAAAGGGTATGACCTTCTTCTGGATTAATGCATATATAAAAGGGTACAACCAATATTCCGATGGTTCTATAATTGAAGATATTAAAAAAGGACGATATGTGGACGTCGATAAATATGAATATGTCATTCCAGAAAACAAATGGAAATCAGAACAATTAGTATATGAATTGGCAAAGCAGCTCTACCCCAAATACACTGTTTTCTATCAATATCGCCCAGAATATTTAAAGGTTGCAAATAGTCAACTCTCATATGATGTTTATATTGCCAAAAAGCGAGTAGCCATTGAATATCAAGGCAAGCAACACTTTGAACCTGTTGAAATATTTGGTGGTGAAGAAGCATTTGAAAAACAGAAAAAGAGAGATGAGTTAAAAAGAAAATTAAGTGTACAAAATAATATAAAACTTGTATATATAAATTATTGGGAAAATATTACCCCAGAGCTTCTAAAAGAGAAAATCGGAGACTAAATATAGTATCAATGAGTAAATTCGTTAGTAAGCGAGAGCCCTTACCATTGACAACAAAATTTCTTTAAAGTACTGACCAAGAAATTCCCAGAACGCACCTCCTGTAAAATGAAAGAAAGAAATCCCCATGCGAGAGAGACAGATGCACCTTATAGTCTCCAACTATGGAAAGCTAATTTTCACTTTAAGAACCAATCAGCCATATAAATATTAGCTTTTCCACGAACGAAGCAAGGGTCACTATTTTTGTTCCATAATCAGAATATATATCCATGGGTACATCTGTGAGAGAGTTTCAAGTTTTGTGTAAACCCAAAATCTGATATAAGATAAGTCAATAG
>CAJUBQ010000156.1 GCA_910584595.1 uncultured Eubacterium sp. | reverse complement strand
TAAAAAACATCTATTTAATTAGTATATCGTCTACCTAACTTTGAGGAAAAGCGTGCTTAAATAAAATTCAATAAAATATTCTTCCTGCAGCTTGTAAGGCATACTCTGTTACACGTAATAAGAATACCATACTAATACTGCACCTATGCAATACACACCTCATCATTTTGAAATACATCATCCAGCCCATTTTCAGGTTTTTGAATTTCTGATTGTCTATGGTTTTCCAGTACAGAAGTATATTGTTGTTGCAAATGCATACCTGAAACAATGCGGCGAAAACATTTCAAACTGCTCAAGTTCATCCTTACAAAAATTTATTTCATTCACAATTTTCTTAATTGCATCTATCATAATCTGGTACACCGTAAAATAAATATCTGGTTATATTGCGCCAGATAAATCTTCATGAGTGCATGGCAAAAACCAGAGGTGTACCGGGCGTACATTGAGGATTTTTGTCATGCACTCATGGAGATTTAGGCGAGTTTATTACATAAAAATACACAAATTTTCTGACAGTTTATGTAACTACATTCGATCATATTGCACAGATTAGGTGATTCTATTTTCCTCTAATTAATTCCTACTGAAACAGTAAGAAAACGATTAACTTACCGGTCCTATTTTATCTTAAATCATAAATACCAAGGCGCATATTAACATAATAAAAGCACAATTATTTTTGGCTGGGCGGTGTATCCAGCATCTCAGGTACTCTCTCGAGTGTGTCGGGGACCATTTCCGACCTCAAAAATAATTATGCCTTATATATTCTTGTTAACTTTTGCCCAAAGTATACTACTTATTTTCAGTATTGTCAATCATAAATTTCTTGATTCTGCCACTATGTAAACGCCTTTGGTAACAGTTCAGATAACCCATTGAACTGTTACGTATCCAGCCATTAGAAATCGCTTTGCGATGGGCCGGATACTTGGAAACCACTACATTTTTATACGGTCAGCACAGTAAATGTGCAGACCTACCTGAACTGTTACCGCCTTTGTATCTTTGATTCCCGTCTTTGAGTTTTAACACCATATTTTTTAAATACTATATGTAATTATATACCCCCAAACCAGTATATTTACTGGCTTTCTTTGATTTCAAAAATACCTGACAAAAAATTTTTTGATATTGACCTATATGGTGTTATAATAAAAAGAGTGGTTTTTATGGCATATTTTTTAAAAAAATCTAACTTAAAAAAGGGTGTTTATCTTCAAATTTATGAAAGTTTTTATGACCCGCAGCGCGGCCATACGGCACATAAATCATACAAAGCTTTAGGATATGTTGAAGACCTTGTTAAGAAGGGAATTGAGGATCCGGTTTCATTCTACAAACAGAAAGTTCTTGAACTGAATAAGCAGAGAAACGAGCTGTTAAAACAGGAAAAAAATAAGCGGATTTCAGAGGAAGAGACGCCTGAAAAATGCTCGGCTATTTCCCTATAAAAAGCATTAACGATTCCCTCGGCGTAAAAAAATATATAGACCTCATGCAGACAGTTTCCGGGGTTCATTTTTCACTTTTTTCACTGCTTTCCGCACTTATTTACGCCCGGATTGTACAGCCCTGCTCCAAACGGAAAGCCGCTGGCGAAGTCTTCCCAAAATTATTTGAAAAATGTGATTTTTCCCTTGGCCAGATTTATGACGGCCTGGAATTTACTGGCTGCGAATATGAAAAAATTATTGAAATTTATAATCATCAAATCAGGAAATTTTTTAATTATGATGCATCCTGCACTTATTTCGACTGCACTAATTTTTTCTTCGAAATTGACAGGGAGGATGGGCTCAGAAAGAAAGGCCCGTCAAAAGAAAACCGGCATGATCCGATTGTGGGGATGGGGCTTCTGCTTGACGCTGACCAGATACCGGTCGGGATGAAAATATATCCGGGAAATGAAAGTGAAAAACCTGTTATAAGAAATATTATCCAGGGCCTGAAACAGCGTAACGGAATATCCGAGCGGACTGTGCAGGTGGCTGACAAAGGGCTTAACTGCGCTGAAATCCGGCGACGGGTACATCTTTTCAAAATCTGTGAAGCAACTGCCGGAAACAGAAAAAATATGGGCGCTTTTAGAAAATGATTACCGTGATGTAAAAGACAGGAATGGAAATATGCTTTACCGCATAAAAGAATGCACTGATGATTTTACGTATCAGATAACGGATAAAAACGGGAGGGAAAAAACAGTAAAATTAAAAGAAAAAAGAGTTGTAACATTCAATCCGAAGTTAGCGGAAAAGCAAATTTTCGAAATAAAAAAGCAGGTGAAGAAAGCAAAAAAATTAAAAGCGTCACAGGCAAAAAAAATCAGAATACGGAGACAGCTCAAAGTATGTAACTTTTACCGCGGCAGACAAAAAAGGTGAAAAAACAGATGGGAAAATAAAAGTGAAAATGAACGAAGAAAAAATTGAAAACGACAAAAAACTTGCCGGATATAACATGATTGTAACCAGTGAAATAAACATGGCAGATTCAGAAATATATGCAGCATGCCATAATTTATGGCGGATCGAAGAATCCTTCAAAATAATGAAATCGCAATTGGATGCAAGGCCGGTTTTTTTGCAGAAAGAAGATACGATTACTGGACATTTTTTAATCTGTTATCTGTCTGTTTTACTGGTAAGATTACTGCAGATAAAAGTAATAATGGAAATTATTGATAATCAGAACTGTACACTGGAATACATGTCAAGAATGCTTGGATATAATCAGAAATTAATAGAATTGAGAATGAAGACGTTTGATATTGATAAGAAATAGATGCAGCAATCGTATACGTTTAGTATATGGAAAAAACAGAACAAAAAACCTCTGTATGAAGTTTTAGAATCTCAAAACGGATAATTGCACAGTGAGAATATGAAAAACGCATACAGAGCCGATTGAGATTGAAAAAATGGGGACAAAAAACATCCCCATTTCCTAAATTAACACTTGCAAATGAGCAAGGTATCATTTATAATCAGATTAGAGGCAGTTATAGGATTTGTGCATGTCCGATGATTGTCACCGGAAACTTATATTATTACTCTAAGTTATTGCATGGCTATCCCCTATTCGCCGTAGGAGATAGCCGTTTTACTTTTTATGATGGTTGTCGAGATAAGATAAAGCTGGGAATATAACCAGCAGCAACGTTAAAACTTCTAACGTATCCATATGTACCTCCTTTCCGCTCCCGGAAAGCACAACCACCAGACTATCCCTACGCTGTCTTAATCTGACTGTGGAATATTATAGCATAATTTGTCGGGGAATGGTATAATATTTTTAAATAATAATTTCCTTAAAAAGTACCCTTAGACCTCTAAATCCATCCAGGGGTATTTCCATTACTTATAATTCATCTTTTATCAGTATTTCCATTTCATCCATAACATTGCTATCTGCAATCGCTTGTAATACAAATGTACTTCCTATAACTTTTTCATCATCAACACATAAAGTAATCTGATTGCCGTTTATGATCTGTTCTACATCAAAATCAGTAAGAACATTCCATGTAAAAGCCACGTTATCAGCCTCATTCCCAGCATTATCCGTAATTTTATGTGTATATTTTCTTCGTATACCGCATGTCAGTTCTGGTTTTCCTATGATTTTATATGTATAGGATACATTCGGATTACCAGATATAACAATAGCACTTGTTTCAGAAATATCTTTTTCAACCCAGTATGCTTTGAATGCCACTGATCCATCTGAAAGAAATCACCAACCATATAAGTATCTTTTGATAATCCATCAATGACAATCTTCAAATGCTCTATTGGCCTTTCGTTAGTGTTAACTTCTGTTATAACATGCAGAATCCCATCTTTATAATAGATATTATTTACTTTGTATGTCCGTCCAAACTCATTGAAAGTATCATCAATCTGAATCTGTCTGCTCAGTGAATTGGACTCTGTAATAAATTCCATTGTGCCGTTAATGAGTGATAACATATTATTGCTTTCTGCTAATCCGTCTTTCATCGCAGATGCATAACACGGTATTCCTATCACTTCCCTGTTGTTCAGTGTAATCATTCCATTACAGGCTAATGCACTTGATTTGTAGTAACAATGGTTTTCTTCTGTCTCACGGTTGACCAGAATATATACCTTGTTTCCATATGATATTAAACTGCCCTGGACAACTGGCGCATTCGTATAGTAATAAAGCGTAATCCTGTCTTCATAATTATTCCCATCATCATTACGACGCATAAACGCCTGAAATTCATTTCCAGACGTATATGCCGTTATATTTCTGCCCTCACGCTCCATAGTGGCATCAAATATCGTTTCAAGCGGTGTATACATAAGATTAAAGCCCATGATATCCCCTCCTCGTGTGTAATACATAAATGTAAAGTCAAAGTCAGCATAATGCATTTCTGCTTTGATTCGATTGATTTCTGCCCGAAGGTCTTTTAATCTGTTTCGTAATGATGTGGCAGCTTCACCGGATGTAACAAATTCAGTTTCTATACGCCTATACATGTCAATATTAGATAACAGCGTTTGCAGAATACTATATACCGTTTCGAATAATTTTGCATGGTCTGTATTCTTGTCGAATGTGTCATAGGCATCCAAACCATTTTCATTTAAGAAATTTTCATATACTTCTTTTGGATAATACTGCCTGTTGTTCAGTTCAACCATTAATCTTTCATAGTTTGAAAATCCTGATCCTAATTCATGATCGGGTGTTCTGTTATATTGATCGTCTGTGTACTGTCTGGTTCTATTTTCTGTCATATATTTTATTCCCCGCTTTCTTGTGAATATCTTTAATTGATTACTAAATTATCAATCTTAGTCACTTGATTTTATTCTTTTCTGGTTTGAGTGTATTTTTACGTTCCCCCGTTTTGGTGAACGTTAATTTATGAATTTTATTTTAAATACTAAAATAAAGGCATTGCTAACTGTATTTCTACAATCAGTAATGCCTTTATGCTAATGTTTAAACTATTTGCCTTTTAGCAAAACACACGTTCTGTTATATAAGTCTTATTTCATACCCCATTTCTAGTAATATCGTACCCCATTCATACCCTATTTTTTCAATAAATGGCGTTATTTTGCGATAATTTACGATAATTTCATTATGATATAAATCTCTCTCAAGTCCTTGAAATCCAACACTTTCACGCTGCTTCCTACAGCTTATAAGGTGTACTCTGATACACATAATAATTCAGCCAATTAGAAAGCAGCAGCTGGCCAGTAGATCTCCAATTCACAATCGGCGCTTTTGAAGGATCGTCATTTGGAAAATAGTTGACCGGAACCAGTGGATGCATCCCTTTTTCCAAATCGCGCTCATATTCCAGCTTGAGTGTATCTGAATCATATTCCGGATGACAGGTAATAAAAAACTGCCTGCTGTCCACCGTCTTTGCAATCGCAACCCCGGCTTCCTCGGATACTGCCATAATCTCAAGCTCCGGCACTGCTTCGATCTGTTCTGCCGTTATTTCCGTCGCTCTGGAATGCGGTGCATAAAACACATCATCAAAGCCGCGGAACAACGGCGAATTTTTCTTTATCATCCGATGAGAATAAATACCGGATAATTTCGGAACATGATCTCTTTTTTGAATTCCATAATGATAATACAAACCCGCAAAAGAACCCCAACAGGAATGAAGCGTACAATGCACGTGTGTCTTTGTCCACTCCATAATCTGTTTTAATTCTTCCCAGTAATCCACATCTTCAAAAGACACAAAATCCAACGGCGCCCCAGTAATAATCATTCCGTCATACTTCTTATCTTTAATCTGGCCAAATACCTGATAAAAAGTATTCAAATGCGTCTGATCTACATGCGTAGAAACGTGACTGGCCATATGCAAAAATTCCACCTCTACCTGCAATGGCGTATTCGATAGTTTCCTTAAAAATTGTGTCTCTGTCACGATTTTTGTCGGCATCAGATTCAGCATCAGCACATTCAGCGGACGGATATCCTGATGCATCGCACGATACTCCGTCATTACAAATATATTCTCATTTTCTAAAATCTCACGCGCCGGAAGCGCATCCTGAATCTTAATCGGCATAAATCATCTCTCCTATTCTTTTCTTCATAGACATTTCTCAGTCTTTTCGTAAGGAACTGTAACTAAATAACTGCTGATATTGCTTATCTTTTTCTCCAACAGCGCTATTCATCCATTATTTATTTAAAGTTCCTAACCGTTCTGATAAACTGTCCTGTGATACTTTTCATATTGCTCTATCATAACATACTTTCTGACCAGACTCAATCGGAATTTTACCGACTTTGTATGTTACTATTCACAGGGGTGGACAAGTCAAAGCAACAGTTTAGACAAAGTGTTGCTTTTGGGCCTCCCGGACGCCGGATGAGGGAATCGGCCCTGTCTCATTGTTCCGGTTTCCAGAACGTAAGAATCCCTAAGTATTCTACATTTAAGTTGTGGCGCCGGACGGACGCTGCGCCTAATTCGCCCTGGCTTAACGCCAGCAGCTAAAGGCACCGCTACGGCTTCGCCGCCTGTGTTTCGAGCAGAATACTAAGGGCTTCTAACATT
>CAJUBQ010000155.1 GCA_910584595.1 uncultured Eubacterium sp. | reverse complement strand
CAGGCAGGATGAGGTGGCAAATACGCTTGAATCGTTAGAGCAGATATGGGAAGATTATCAGGTTTACGAAAATGACGAAATCGATTATATCGACGATAAATTCAAAATGCATTATGCAAAGGCAGCAGATTTTGATATGGAAAAAGATTCGGATATGGAAAAAGAATCATTGTAACCGTTATAATCAAAGGAACGGTTACAAAAATCTGTGCTGGTAAGGAGATAAGAATGGCGGAACAGATCATAGTAGTAGGCGGCGGGGCATCCGGGATGATGGCTGCGATTGCGGCAGCGCTGCAGGGGAGCAGCGTCCTTGTTTTGGAGCGTAACGAAAAGCTCGGAAAAAAGCTGTATATTACAGGAAAAGGGCGCTGCAATGTAACCAATGCCTGTGATACGCAGGAAATTTTTCGGCAAATAGTCAGAAATGCTAAGTTTATGTACAGCGCTGTTTATACGTATGATAATTTTCAAGTCATGGATTTTTTTGAACAAAATCAGATTCCCTTAAAAACGGAACGCGGTGGCCGGGTGTTTCCCGTATCAGATCATTCTTCTGATATTATTCGTGCATTAACGAAAGCGTTGGAACGGCATCATGTGGATATCCGGCTGCACACAAGGATTGCATCTATTGCAAAACAAAATAACAGATTTTATGTAAAAGATACTAAGGATCGAACCTATTGTGCAGAAAAAGTGATTCTGGCAACAGGAGGGCTTTCTTATCCTGCAACCGGATCGACGGGGGATGGATACTTATTTGCAGAGCATTTTGGTCATTCTTTGGTCCGGCCAAATCCAAGCCTGACAGCGATGTATACAAAAGAATCTTATATTCCAAAGATGCAGGGGCTTACATTAAAAAATGTACGCACCCGTATTTATGATGGGCATAAGGCGCTGTACGATGATTTTGGCGAAATGCTGTTTACACATTTTGGCGTCAGCGGACCGTTGATGCTGCGTGCAAGCGCTGTTATTAACGACAGACTTTCCAAAGGTTCTTTGCAGTTAAGAGTCGATTTAAAGCCTGCATTAACACAGGAACAGCTGGATCAGAGAATCTTGCGTGATTTTGAGCAAGCGCAAAATAAGCAGTTTAAAAATGCACTGAATCATCTGCTGCCGTCGAAAATGATTCCGGTGATTATCGCATTAAGCGGCATTGATCCGGAGAGGAAAGTGAATGAAATTGCAAAAGAAGAGCGGAAACGTCTGGTAAAAATACTAAAAGATTTTCCTGCAACTTTAACCGGATTTCGTGATTTTAAAGAGGCAATTATTACAAGGGGAGGAATCTGCGTAAAAGAAATTGATCCGTCTACAATGGAGTCAAAGCTGACGGAAGGATTATATTTTGCAGGGGAAATCATGGATGTAGACGCTATGACCGGAGGATTTAACTTACAGATTGCCTGGTCCAGCGGGTATCTGGCCGGGATGAGCGCAGGGTTGGCAGTCTGACAATATATATCTGGCAATTATTTAATGCCAGATATATCGTTTGTATTTATCATACAGAAAGGAACAGGATTTATGAGTTTTAACATTGCAATAGACGGTCCGTCCGGTGCGGGAAAAAGTACCATTGCCAAACGCCTTGCAAATGAGTTATCATTTGTATACGTAGACACAGGCGCTATGTACCGCGCGATGGCCCTCTATTTTCTACGGGAAAAAATAGATCCAAAAGATGAAAAGGCAATTGCAGCGGCATGTCCAAAGATTGATATTACGATTGCTTATCAGGAAGGCGTCCAGTGCGTAATATTAAACGGTGAAAATGTGAATGATTATATTCGTGATGAAGAAGTGGGAATTATGGCGTCCAATACGAGCATATATGCCGATGTACGGGCAAAATTGACAGCGCTCCAGCAAAAACTTGCTCAGACAAGTAACGTAATTATGGACGGACGCGATATTGGCACTTGCGTGCTGCCAAATGCACAGGTTAAGATTTATCTGACGGCTAAGGTATCCGCACGTGCTGCAAGAAGATATGATGAACTGGTAAAAAAAGGCGTAGAGGCAGATTACGATCAGATTGAAACGGATATCAAAGACCGCGATTACCGTGATATGCACAGGGAAATTGCACCATTAAAGCAGGCAGACGATGCTATTTTGGTAGATTCTTCTGATATGGACATTGAGCAAGTGCTGTCTGTCATAAAAAATATTTACGAAAAGGCAGTTTTGAAAGGAAAAGAATGAACATTACAGTAGCAAAAAGCGCCGGATTTTGTTTTGGAGTCAAACGGGCGGTTAACAAAGTCTATGAACAGGCCGATATAAAAAACGGGCCTATTTATACTTATGGGCCGATTATCCATAACGAAGAGGTTGTCAAAGATCTGGAAGAAAAGGGCGTGAAAGCGCTGGATAGCTTAGAAATGCTTACCGATGCACAAAAGCAGGAAAAGGGAACTGTGATTATTCGTTCTCATGGTGTATCCAAAGAAGTCTATGAAAAGCTGGAACGTGCCGGATTTGAGATCGAAGACGCAACCTGCCCGTTTGTTCTGAAAATTCATCAGATTGTGGAAGAGTTTTCAAACGACGGTTTTGAGATTGTGATTATCGGCAGCAGCCAGCATCCGGAAGTGGAAGGCATCCGGGGGTGGTGTGACCCAAAGCATACTACCGTGATTGCAGATTATGAAGAAGCGCAAAATTATAAGCCAAAATCCGGTAAAAAAGTATGTATTGTGGCACAAACGACTTTTAATTACAAGAAATTTCAAGAATTAGTTGAAATTATTCAAAAAAAAGGGTATATTAGAGATATACGTGTATTGAATACAATTTGTAACGCTACAGAAGAACGGCAGAATGAAGCAGCAAGTCTGGCAGAAACTTCCGATATAATGATTGTTATTGGAGGAAGGAGCAGTTCGAATACGCAGAAACTGTATGAGATATGCAAAGAAGAATGTGCAAATACTTACTATATACAGACCGCGGCAGATTTAAAATTATCTGAGACTGGTCACATTGATAACGTAGGTATTACCGCAGGGGCTTCCACCCCAAAGAAAATTATTGAGGAGGTTCAAAAGTATGTCAGAACAAAGCTTTGAACAAATGTTGGAAGAATCTTTTAAAACAATAAGAAACGGGGAGGTTGTTGAAGGTACTGTTATCGATGTAAAACCAGACGAAATCGTGCTTAATATCGGTTACAAGTCAGATGGTATCATTACGCGCAGTGAATACACCAATGAACCAAACGTTGATCTTACTACTTTGATTGAAGTAGGCAGTACTATGGAGGCAAAAGTTTTAAAAGTAAATGACGGCGACGGCCAGGTGCTCTTAACCTACAAACGGCTTGCCGCAGAAAAAGGAAGCAAGAGATTAGAAGAAGCATTTGAAAATCAGGAAGTGCTGACAGCGAAAGTTGCGCAGGTATTAAACGGTGGTTTAAGTGTGATTGTGGATGAAGCAAGAGTTTTTATCCCATCCAGCCTTGTGTCAGATGTATATGAAAAAGATCTGACCAAATATGACGGACAGGAAATTGAGTTTGTCATTACGGAGTTTAATCCAAGAAGAAGAAGAATTATCGGCGACCGTAAACAGCTTTTGGTTGCAAAAAAAGAAGAACAGCGTAAAGCGTTGTTTGAAAGAATCAATGTTGGCGACGTATTAGAAGGAACTGTAAAGAATGTTACAGATTTCGGTGCATTTATTGATCTGGGCGGCGCAGATGGTCTGCTTCATATTTCAGAAATGTCCTGGGGACGTGTGGAAAGCCCGAAGAAAGCATTTAAAGTCGGTGATGTTGTAAAAGTCTTTATCAAAGACATTAATGATACAAAGATCGCTCTCAGCATGAAATTTCCGGAAGATAATCCTTGGAATAATGCAACTGAAAAATTTGCAGCAGGTACCATTATCACCGGCAGAGTTGCAAGAATGACAGATTTTGGCGCGTTTGTAGAGCTTGCTCCTGGAATTGATGCATTACTGCATGTATCTCAGATTTCAAAGGAGCATATTGACAAACCGTCTGATGTTTTAAAAGCAGGTCAGGAGATTGAAGCGAAGATCGTTGATTTTAACGAAGCAGAGCGTAAGATCAGCTTAAGCATGAAAGCATTAATTCAGGAAGAAAATGCTGTGCAGGAAGAAGAAGAGTCATAAAAAAGAGCTGTAGACCGGTATTATCAGCCGAATACGGCAAAAAGTACAGCATATAAGCAGCATGGTTGTTTATATGCTGTTTTTATCAGCCATATGGAACGGTTATGAAAGAACTTGTGCTGTTTTATTATAGGAACAAATGGCAAATGATTTCATGGCGGTTCCGAAAATATTTTAATATGGGAGTGTCCGGACCGAATGTTTGAAAATTACGAAAAATTTAAAAAAGACGTATTGACTTTAACAAAAATTGATTTAAACTGCTACAAAGAAAAACAGATGAAACGCAGAATTGATACGCTGATCGGCAAAACAAATGCAAAAACATACGATCAGTATGTGTCTTTGTTAAAGACCGATAAAGCAGTTCTGGAACAGTTTGTAAACTTTCTGACAATTAATGTATCTGAATTTTATCGCAACCCGGATCAGTGGTCGATCCTGGATAAAAAAGTATTTCCGGAATTAATTAAAAAATTTGGCAAAAACTTAAAAATCTGGAGCGCAGCCTGTTCTACGGGAGATGAGCCGTATTCTCTTGTCATGGCTTTATCTAAGCACATTCCATTGAATCAGATACATATTCTGGCGACAGATATTGATAAGCAGGTGTTAGAGAAAGCCCGGGTTGGATTATACAATGAAAAAAGTATTGCAAACGTACCGGATGATTTAAAGAAAAAGTATTTTAACAAAATTGGAGCTTCTTATCAAATTGCGGATGAGATTAAAAAGCGGGTAGAATTTAAAGAGCACAATTTGCTGCGTGATCCGTATCCAACCGGATGTGATATGATCGTATGCAGAAATGTAGTTATTTATTTTACAGATGATGCCAAAGAAGAGATTTATATCAAGTTTAATCAGGCATTAAAAAAAGAAGGAATATTATTTATCGGCAGTACCGAGCAGATCATGAATTACAAAGAATTGAATTATGAGAGATCTTCATCATTCTTTTTTGTCAAAGGGGCAAAATAATGAACAGCAAAGAACAAATAACGCAAGAACAGACAGAAGCTGTTGCAGCAGGCGAGGCGCCGGAAAAAGCTGCGAAGCAAACAGCTGTACAAAATAAGAGAAAGAAAAAGATAAAAATAGAGATTTCATTGGGAAAAATTCTTGCATTGCTGTTTGTAATGATTGCGATCATTTATTTTGTTTTTTCTACATCTGTGTTTTGGAACTTTATACGTATCATGAACAATGAGAAAGATGCGGCAGACCAGCAAGGCGCTGCCGCTGAGGTTTTGGATGATAACTTAACAGGAGAGGACGAATAGTGTTTTATAAACCATTTTTAAGTGTCTGCAGGATATGCATACAGTAATGCTTGATAAGCAGATGATCTTCTTTTACTTTTGGATTCCATTCAAAATACGACACGTAAGATTTATATTGGGGATAAAGTGCAGGCGTTATGACTTCCTGATACTGGGGAAGAAACAGGCCTGCTTTTTTGCTGTAGCAGTTTGCAGCTTTTGCTTTTTCCCGATGTGATGCATCAACATAAGCTGCAACGCTTTTATGGACGGCGATATCTTCGTCCGGCAGATAATAATAATCTTTATAGTTTGGATAAAAAAATTTTAAAGTATCTTCCAGTATGGGAATGCAAAAGCATGCCTGTTCTTTTTTTGCATGCAGATAAAAATGGTTATTTTTGCATGAAATGGCAGCCGGGAGAGATGCTTCTAACTGGCAGCCAACAGACAGTTCTTTACCATTGGAACAGTCTGCTTTTCGGTAAGTAGTCTGGATACATTCTATAGGTTGAAAACCTCCGTTAAAAAACAGATCGTAAGCAAACAGTGAAAGCAGATGCACCATTCCAACAATATCATCCAAATTATGCTGCAGCAATAGTTCCAGCAGTTCTTCCTGTGGTTTTTTTATGTAAGAATGATAACAGCTTATCAGCTCTTTGCCGCTGTAAATATCTTTGCGGTGTAATCCCAGAAATAATTCCAGTGTCTTTTGCCTGTAGTTTTGCAGTCCAAAAATATGCCGATAGGAATGGGCGGTTTCATACAAGTCTACATAAGAAATATTATGGTAAACCGAATCTATGTTTTGCCTTCGTTTGCATGCTTCTAAAAATGGAAGATCAAAACGGTTTCCATGAAATGTAATGATAGTATCGAATTGTTCCAGAAGTTTGTCAAAAGCAGCAAGAAGCTGAGGTTCTTCTTCAAGTGTTTCAGCAAAAAACTGTTCGCTGATCAGTTCTTTGTTTTTTACGTAGGCAGCGCCAATCAGATAAAGGCGGCTTTTTGAACGGGAAAATCCGGTTGTTTCAATATCAAGAAACAATGCGTGTTCCAGATGAAAAGCAAGGTTGTCGGGTACTTTAGGCAAAATATTGTGTTTTTTGATATTTTTCATTTTTTTTATCTCCATATTGCACAATTTTTCGGAAAGTATTATAATAAAAAAGATTGTATGATAAATTTACTATCTGCAGATGAAACTGCCAGATGACCTGGGGATTCATTATGGCGGCAGCTGCTACAGATTTATCATATCACGGATGCATGCATTTTTTAACCCCGTTTTTCACAAAAGTATTTCGAAGAATACGTTACTGTTCACACCCAATGTCATTAACTTAAGCTTTTCATAGACAGACTTTGCGCCTGGTGGAATGGTT
>CAJUBQ010000154.1 GCA_910584595.1 uncultured Eubacterium sp. | reverse complement strand
GAATCGGCCCTGTCTCATTGTGACTTTGGAAGAATGTTAGAAGCCCTTAGCATTCCGCTCGAAACACAGGCGGCGAAGCCGTAGCGGAGCCTTTAGCTGCTGGCGTTAAGCCAGGGCGAATTAGGCGCCGCGTCCGTCCGGCGCCACAACTTAAATGCAGAATGCTTAGGGATTCTTACGTTCTGGAAACCGGAACAATGAGACAGGGCCGATTCCCTCATCCAGCGTCCGAGTAGCCAGAATGTAACACTTTTTGTAAACTGTTGCTTTATTACTTGCCCCACCCCGTGAAAAGCAACCAAAAAAGACTTTACATTACTCTTTGTAAATGTAAAGTCTTTTTCTTTTCTAAAAACACATCGATTTAAAATTATACTGATTTAAAATCTTATCCATTAATCTACTGCAATGATCTCTTTTTTGTTATAAGTCCCACAGTTCTTACATACACGATGCGGTACCATAAGCTCTCCACACTTATTGCACTTTACCAATGTAGGAGCCGTCATTTTCCAGTTTGCTCTTCTTTTATCTCTTCTGCTCTTAGAAGTTTTATTTTTTGGACAAATAGACATCTGCTTACACCTCCTTAAACTTGTTAAACACATCTTGAAATGCCGCCATCCGCGGATCCGGCGCCGTTTTGTCGCAGCTGCAGTCGGTTTCATTTAAATTTGCACCG
The DNA here is from genome assembly GCA_910584595.1 of uncultured Eubacterium sp. GTDB lineage: Bacteria > Bacillota > Clostridia > Lachnospirales > Lachnospiraceae > Eubacterium_J. The sequence continues at coordinate 6,423 of CAJUBQ010000154.1, read as the reverse complement.
CATTTCGGGCAGATTCCCCTGCAGTCTTCTTTACACAGTACCTTAACCGGCCATGCAAACAGAATCTCTCCATATACAAGCCGGTCTGCGTCTAGCTGACAGCCATTCATATATTCCAGCTGTTCCAATTGGTCATCCTCTTCCTCCTCAGTTTCCGAAGCCGGTTGCGCTTCTTTTCCATGTTCTATCGGAAGCTTTTTGTCAATGACCAGATGCAGCGTTGTCAAAACTTCAGTCAAACAACGGTCACATGGGACAGATATCGTTACATCCAACTCTCCTCGGATCAGCAGCCGCCTGTTCTCCTCGTTCGTAAGATGCAGTGTGAATGGTTCCTTTTTTAAAATAGGAAATACACCCATTTTAGATTTGACGGAATCCATATCCAGATGAACTACTTTTTCTTCTGTCGCATTCCAATTGGAATATATCTCTGAAAGATCTAAAATCATGGCGCCTCCTATCTGTCTGAAAACATCTGAACAGCCATTTGTACAGGCTTTCAAACATACACGAAAAAAGTATAACCAAATGTGATTTATTTGTCAATATCAAATACAAATTTATTTAGCGCTGATTCTCTTACCGTGTAACCGTTCAGATAACCTATTGCACTGTTACTTTACCAATGCAACTGTCTCACGTGCAATTGCAAGCTCTTCGTTTGTCGGAATAACGAGTACTTTTACTTTAGAGTCCGGCGTTGAAATTACCGTCTCTTCTCCCCGTTTACTGTTTGCCTCATCATCAATCTGAATTCCTAAATATGCAAGATTCTCACAGATCTGCTTACGAAGCGCCCCATTATTCTCCCCGACGCCTGCGGTAAAGCAGATACAATCTACCCCGTTCATAGCCGCCGCATAAGCGCCAATATATTTTATGACACGATAGTTAAATACCTGCTGCGCAGTCGCAGCACGTTCATTTCCAGCCTGTTCTGCAGCTTCTATATCACGAAAATCCGAAGAAACGCCGGATAACCCCATCACACCGGATTTTTTATTTAACACATTTAATACGCCAGCCAGATCCAGATGTTCCTTTTTTGCAATATATTCTATTGCAGAAGGATCAATGTCACCGGAACGGGTTCCCATTACAAGGCCCTCCAGCGGTGACAGACCCATCGAAGTATCTACAGACTGCCCATTCTTTACTGCACAGACCGAAGCGCCATTTCCAAGATGGCATACGATCGTCTTTAATGATTCATATGGCTTGTCTAAAACAGCAGCCGCACGTTTGGATACATAGCTGTGGCTGGTACCGTGGAAACCGTATTTACGCACTGCGTATTTTTCATAATATTCATATGGAACTCCATACAAATACGCCTCCTTTGGCATCGTCTGGTGAAAAGCGGTATCAAACACGCCAACCATTGGCGTATGCGGCATCAGCTCCTGGCAAGCGCGCACCCCAATCAAATTTGCCGGGTTGTGCAACGGCGCCAGATCCGAACATGCTTCTACTGTCTCTATCATTTCATCTGTAATCATCGCAGATGCAGCAAATTTTTCTCCGCCATGCACGATTCTGTGACCAACCGCTCCAATCTCGTCCAGACTTTTTATAATCCCGGTCTTTTCATTTGTTAACGCATCGATGACGATCTGAATAGCCTGTTTATGCGTAGGCATCTCTGCCTGTGTAATCTCTTTTTCACCTCCTGCCGGTTCATACACCAGCCTTCCGTCAATTCCAATCCGCTCACATTGGCCTTTTGCAAGCACGCCTTCTGTTTCGGAATCGATCACCTGGTATTTTAACGATGAACTGCCGCAGTTAATAACTAATACATTCATTTTATTTCTCCTTTATCATACATTATTTCATGGACAATTAAGGATATTATAAACCTTATCAGATAATTATACAAGAAATGTTAAAAAATTGACAATATCGCCCCTCACTCCTCAATCATGTTCTCACGGAACGCGCAGCCAGTGCGCGTTCCTGACCTGCGAATAGTAACAATGGTTCTGCATAGTTAGCTGACAATAATAAAAAAGCGGCATCAGCTCTATTGCCAATGCCGCTAAACTATTTTTAAACAACCTGTCTCTTTGCTACAAAGATCGGGAAGGTATCCGTACCTTTCAGCTCTTTGCCCTCAGTCACCGTTACTTTCTTATCTGTAATAATATATTCTGCATCTACGCCAGGTTCAATAACTGTATCCTGCATTAATATCGCATTGCGCACTTTTGCGCCTTTACCGATCCTGACGCCTCTGAATAAAATACAGTTTTCAATTTCACCTTCGATCACACAACCGTCTGCAACCATTACATTTTTCGCAGAAGCTCCGTTGACATAACGCGTCGGGTTATCGTCACGAATCTTCGTATAAATAGAGTTCTTTTCAAATAATGCAGACAAATTTGTATCATCCAACAGCCGCATATTTTCATCAAAGTAACTCTTTAAGTCTGTAATTCTTGCAATATACTCCGCATATTCGTAACCCTGGATATTCAACTCGCCAATCCTTGGAAGCAGAACATCACGCTCTAAGTACACACCGCCGCCGATAAACGCTTCATTTACCATTTTAATCAGCTGCTCACGGTCAAATACATAAATATTCATAGAGTAGTTCTGTACGCCTGTCTCCTGTGAATTAATATGAATCTTATTTACACGATTATCTGCAAAATCCAATGTATAATACATTGCTTTGCGCAAATCGTCGGACTTGCGTATGCTTGCCGGCAGTTCTTCTTTTGTATAAACTGCGGTTACATCAGCGCCGCTTTCAATATGTGCTTTCAGCAAAGCTTTAAAATCAAAATTAAAAGCAATGTTTGCATCTGACATAATGACATATTTTTCTTTCTGAGATTTTAAAAATCCAAGAACACTTGCAATCATGCCTACTTTTCCACTGTAAATGCCTGTATTTTTCTGTGCAAACGGTGGAAAAATATTAAGACCGCCATTTTTCCGGCTTAAATCCCACTCACGGCCGGAGCCTAAGTGATCGAGCAGTGAAAAATAATTTTCGCGCACTAATACGGTAATATTGTCAATTCCACAGTTTACCATACTGGATAATACGAAATCGATCATACGGTAACGGCTTCCAAACGGAATGGATGCCATCAAACGCTCATTGGTTAATTCAGATACCAGCTCATCATATACATTTGGGAAAATAATGCCCAGTGCGTTCGTATTGGTATTTATCATTGTTTATCACCATCCTTTACATTATCACTGACCATAGCATTTGGTCCAATCACAGCATCATCGCCGACATAAACGCCGGAACCGACAGTTGCTACGCCTGATTCTTCCCCATCCGGCATCTGTCCAACAACTGCATTTTTTCCGATCACTACATTTTCTGCTATGATACAGTGTTTTACTTTCGCACCGGCCTTGATAAGCGTGCCGCCCATAACAACTGCATCTTCTACTTCCGCACCTTCTTCGATCTTAACGCCTGCAAACAAAATCGAATGTTTTACATGTCCGGATATATTACATCCATCTGTAATCATAGAATTTTCCACAGAAGCGCCCGGATTAATCTTATGTCCGGTCATACCGCTGTTACGGCTGTAAACTTTCCATTTTTCATCAAACAGGTTAATGCCGCTGTGTTCCGGATCGAGCACTTCCATATTTGCTTCCCATAAAGAAGAAATCGTTCCAACGTCTTTCCAATAGCCGTCAAAATGGTATGCATACATATTTCTTTCATCTTTTAACAGATTTGGAATAATGTTATTTCCAAAGTCATTTTCAGAATTCGGATCTTCCTCATCTTCAATCAGATATTTACGCAAAATATCCCAGTTGAAAATGTAAATACCCATAGACGCCAAATTCGACTTCGGCTCCTTTGGTTTTTCCTGGAATTCCGTAATCTTATCATTTTCATCTGCAACCATAAGACCGAATCTGGAAGCTTCTTCCCATGGAACTTCCATAACGGCAACGCTGAATTCTGCCCCTTTTTCCTTATGGAAACGAAGGAAATCACTGTAATCCTGTTTGCAGATCTGGTCACCGGAAAGAATGATCACATATTTCGGATCGTAACGGTCTATAAATGAAATATTCTGATAAATCGCATTTGCAGTGCCTTTATACCAGTCAGAACCGGATGCCTGCTGGTATGGAGGAAGCACATGCACCCCACCGTACAAACGGTCCAAATCCCATGGCTGGCCATTTCCAATATACTCATTTAATACAAGCGGCTGATACTGCGTTAAAATACCTACCGTATCAATCCCTGAGTTAACGCAGTTTGACAGCGGAAAATCAATAATACGATATTTGCCGCCAAACGGAACTGCAGGTTTTGCCAGCTTCTGGGTCAACGCATAAAGGCGGGAGCCCTGTCCACCGGCAAGAAGCATAGCAATCATTTCTTTACCCATTTTTTATCTCCTTTTCTATCCCTATTAATCTTGCGCAGTCAGCATACATCTGTATAACAATATGTATGGCAGATGTACAAATTCTGCTGTCTTCGAAGCTGTCATTTATCGACATTTTTCTTAATGCAATAAATGCCACTGCTTCCAATTGTTATCATTGTACATGATTATTCCCTTTTTGTAAATAAAACATTGCAATTTTACTAAAAATTTTTGAATTACGTTAATATGGAGAACCATCCTCACAAGAAGTAACCTTAAACGTCCCGTTCTTTTCACACTGCTGAACGGCACATTTCTCTAATCCCGTTGTTATCATCCAAAATTGTTCGTGGTCCGCACCAAAGCAGAAACTTCCGGGATAATCATAACTATCGCTCATGATAACCTGTGTAATCGGAATCCATTTTCCTGTATCTTTCAAGCGTACCCGGATATTCTTATACTCTGCCGTACGGATGTCTCCTGCATATTGCTCTAAATAATCCTCAAGAAAAATGGCAACATTCCCTATAAAGCAGCTGTCCGTCAGTCCTGTATCATAACCGCACATTTTCGTCCACTTTCCGGTTTCCAGATCGCATACCAACTGTTCCACCAATGTATGCCCGTTCTCCTCTGATTTGCAGCAACGCAGAAGCATACGGTACCAATGCCCTCTCTCCCACGCATAATCATTCATAAAGTTCACACCATTCCCCTCGTGTCCAAAAACATTAGCCTCCCTGTTTTCGGGATATACTAATTTCGCACGAACTGTTGATATTTTCCCTGCCTTATCTTTGCAATAAATATCCCAAAAAGACATAATGGAACCGCTGCCCTTTCCCGGCTCCCACATTTGCAACCCGGCATAAAAAGAAGGCCAGTAATCCAAATACACTTCATCATATTCCTGCTCCAGTGAAGACAGATCCATTATCACGTTCGCACAGTTAAGGTATGTGCCATAAGGGATATAATCCGCCTTGAAATCAATCGAATACTCTACAAACTCCGTCTCTTTCCCGATATCAAGCAAACCGCTCAGATAAGGTGACCGATTGGCAGACGTCTTATTAAACTCTGTAATTTCCTGTTCTGATGGAAAATCCATAATGTCGGCCCAATTTCTAGATGGGATAACATCCTCGCTATCCTCCGGTTTTTCCCCCACACGTATTACGGTCACCCTGCACTTATATGTACTGGACTGCAGTTTCGCGCTGATAACAGCGGTTCCCGGATTTATCCCTTTTACAATTCCGTTTTTCGTCACCGTTGCCACCTTGATATTGTCGGATTTCCAGACTGCATCTTTTCCACTGTATGTTATGAACTTTAACTGTTTGTCCGCATTAAGGGGGATGGTACATTGAGAAACGTTCAATTTTGCATCCGTCACTTTCACCCTGTATTTATATCTCTTGTTGAATACCTTTGCTGTAATTGCAGCAGTCCCTTTCTTCCTGGCGGTCACAACTCCTTTTGATGAAACTTTCGCCACCGATTCATTATTGGATGTCCATGATACTTTTTTCTTTGTATTGTTGATCTTCAAAGTTTTTGTGTTTCCAACGGAAAGCTGCACCTCGATTGGGCTGACTTTAGATTTTGCAGCTTCTGCACCTTTCGGCATCAGAAATACACCTGCCAAAACCAACAGCCATAAAACAAATATTTTTTCCCCTGTACTTTTTTTCATAATACTTCTCCTCCTCATATAATTAGATTTGTAAGCAAGAAATATAGCTAATGAACTTATTCTTTTTTATGTGTATAACTGTAAGGATATCTAAGAAGATCGCCCACAAAAATAAATCTCCCTGTATCCCAAATTTGAATCATCCGTAGAGTCAATATCCCCTGATACAATTCATCCAAATATCAATAAGACACTACACCAGGCATCGCGACCGTCCGGTAGTCATGACATGAATGCAGAATGCTTAGAGCTTTTTACATTCTGGAACGGTCACAGGCAGACCGGACAAATCCCCATAAACGCGAACTTAATCGGAAATGCAACAATTTACATAAAAGTGTT
>CAJUBQ010000153.1 GCA_910584595.1 uncultured Eubacterium sp. | reverse complement strand
TTGAAAGATATATGTAATTAAAACTGACAGCCCCATAATTTAATCGTCAGTGCTGGAATATAAAGAAGCAGATTGACAAAATTGCAGCAATAAAATATAATTAAACCAGCGGTTTAATTATAGAAAGGAAGACGATATATGGCACGCAGAAAAAAAGAACCCAAAAGCGTACATAGGGAAAAGATTGCTTCCGCCGCTTCTACATTATTTATGGAGAAAGGGATTACGGCAACTTCCATGAATGATATAGCAAAAGCGGCTGGATATAGCAAAGCAACCTTATATGTGTATTTTGAAAACAAAGAGGAAATTATCGGCTTTTTAGTGTTAGACAGCATGAAAAAGCTTTGCAGTTATATTACTTCTGCGTTGGAGCAGCAGGAGGAAACAAAAGCAAGGTATGTTATGATTTGTCGAGGATTAGTTCTGTACCAGGAAGAGTTTCCATTTTATTTTAAAATGGTGTTGGATAAAATTAACATTGATTTTGAAAGTCATCATTACTTGCCCGAAGAAAAAGAAACCTATCAGATCGGAGAAGAAATAAATGAAAAAATAAAGGCTTTTTTGGTAAGTGGCATGAAAAAAGGCGATTTGCGTGATGACATAAAAATCATGCCTACGATCTTTCATTTTTGGGGTATGTTGTCCGGGCTTATCCAGCTGGCGGCAAATAAAGAACAATACATTGAAAAAACAATGCATTTATCTAAAATTCAATTTTTAGAGTATGGTTTTGATATGTTGTACTGTTCGATTGAAAAGGGGTGAAATGACCGCGAATCAGTACATCGTAAAATAAATATCTGCTCATCTTGCTTGTCCAAAGCTCCATGAGTGCATGGCAAAAACCGGAGGTGTACTCGGGGTATCTGCAATTTTAGTCAGCCACCATAGAAACGGAAAAATGGCCCATGATGGATATTACAATTTGCAGAGTCGAAAAAGGGAGGTAAGGAACTGTAAAGAAATAACTTGCAAAAAATCCTGCGGACTATTTGAAAGTTATTTCCTTACAGTTCCTAACAGGGATGAAATCCATAGGCAAAGTGGTTTATGCAGGAGTAGTTTCGAGGAAACTGTCAAAGCAGAAAGCGTGCAGATAGAGAGGAATTTAAAATGAGAATATCCAAAAAGAAAATAATTTTATTTATTGTGTTTTTTATTTTTGTTGTTGCTTTAATTTTAGGAGCAGGTTACCTGAAAAAAGTCGCTGATTATAAACAAGCCGTCAAGGAGACTGCTTTTACTGAGATAGATGTCGCTGATGTTTCTGACGGTATTTATATCGGAGAATATGATGTGAATTTTATATATGCCAAAGTGGAAGTTACTGTGGAAAATGGAAAAATTGTAAGTATTCATATTTTGGAGCATAGGCATGAGCGTGGAAAAGCCGCAGAAACAGTGATAGAGAAAATAATTGAGGAACAGGAAATAGATGTTGATGCAATCTCTGGCGCAACGAATTCAAGCACTGTCATTAAAAAGGCTGTTGAAAATGCGCTCAAAGGAGAATCGTAAAAGATGTAATTGTCATTTCTAAAAGAGAAAAGGTCGTTTCAATGATATGAAATGATGTAGAGAAATTAGATCAGCTATGGGAAAAGAATGAAAAAGAAATAGGAGGTGGCTGTAAATGTGGTTTTTCTTTGCAATATTGTCCGCGCTGTTTGCAGCGTTAACATCTATACTGGCTAAAATAGGGATAGAGGGTGTAAATTCAAACTTGGCTACAGCAATACGGACGGTCGTAGTTGTTATCATGTCTTGGGGAATGGTATTTTTGACGAATACACAGAGTGGAATAACAGGAATCAGTAAAAAAAGTTGGATTTTTCTGATTCTTTCAGGGTTGGCAACAGGGGCGTCATGGCTCTGTTATTACCGGGCATTGCAAATAGGGGAAGCTTCTAAGGTGGTGCCGGTGGATAAGCTGAGTGTTGTAATTACCTTATTACTGGCGTTTGCTTTTCTTCATGAAGAATTTACAGTAAAGTCGTTCCTTGGCTGTGTACTGATTGGCACAGGAACGTTGATTATGGTTATATAATTCTTTATACAGTATTTTTTTGTACTTTTATAGGCTGTTTTTGATTCTTATTCCAAGATAAATGCTGGACATCCTGAGTTTTGGCTATGAATACTGGTAAATGCTGAAGGGGAATGGTATAATAAAATGTATCACAACGGGAAAGATAAAAACGCTGTGAGAAAAATGAAAATGCTTATACATTTACTGAAGATGAAACGGTTATAATCAATGGAAAAGGATACGAAATCTATCGTGAATAGATCCTGCAAGCGGAAATTATGGAATAATATCAGTTAGAACAGATTGTTTGACTGGATAGAGAGGAGAGTAATATGTTATTTATACAATATCCAAAATGCTCCACGTGCCAGAAGGCTAAAAAGTGGCTGGAAACACATAATATTGCATACACAAGCCGACATATTGTGGATGATCGTCCTACTTACGAAGAACTAAAACAGTGGTACGAAAAAAGCGGTTTACCGTTAAAAAAGTTCTTTAATACAAGTGGGTTAGTGTATCGAGATATGCAATTAAAGGATAAGCTGTCTGCTATGAGTGAGGATGAGCAGTTAAAGCTTCTTGCAACGAACGGAATGCTCGTAAAGCGTCCACTTATTGTGGATGATAATAGGATACTGGTAGGATTTAAGGAATCGGAGTGGACAGAGAAGCTTTTATCGTAATTTTGAAATATGGATTGGCCGATGGGAGATAATAATGAAGATTGTGAAACTTGATTCTATTACCTTAAGACTAAAAGAACAACAAGATTTTAGCTGGATGAAACAATATGGCAAGCCTTTTTGGTGCGTTGATGAAACAGGTTCGGGATGTGTCTGTATTGGAATAGAACGCGAAGGTAAAAAATATTTTTATAAAATCGCAGGAGTAAATACGATAGAAGCAGAGGTTACGCCGGAGGAATCTATTAGAGTTTTAAAAGATGCGGTTTCGTTGTACTATGAGCTGGAGCATCCAAATCTGGTTAAAATAGTGGAACAATTTACTTACGGTGAGTTTTACGTTGTTGTCTTTGAATGGGCTGACGGAGACTGTTTGTTTGACCATTGGAATTTTCAAAAATATGAAAAAGATAAAACACTCAAAACGCCAAAGGAAAAGTTCAGGGAGCTGCCTGTCAGCAAAAAGCTGCTGATGATAGACGTATTGGTTTCTTTTTTGGAAAATGTAAATAGAAAAGGATATGTGGCTGTTGATTTTTATGATGGGAGTATCCTGTATGATTTTGTGACAGACAGAATTACCATTTGTGATATCGATTTATTTCAAAAGGCTCCGGTTGTTAATGATAAGGGTGCAGATTGGTATGGGACAAAACGTTTGAAAGCGCCAGAAGAATATAGAAAAGGAAGTATCATAAATGAGCAAACGAATATTTTTACGCTTGGCGCTTTAATTTTTGAATTTTTCGGCAGTTATTCCGCAAAAGAAGTCGAACAGCGTTATATACAAAATCGGTTTGTGCCATGTTCATATGAGCGTTGGCAGCTTAATGATAAAAGTTATCATATAGCGTTAAAAGCCGTCAATGCAAACAGGAAAGAACGGTATCAAACTTTTGAAGAATTTTATAAAGACTGGCAAAAAGCAAATCAGGAATAACCAAACTATGCCGAAAAAAGTGCAAATGATACCAGAGCCGGTTTCCTTTTTTTATAGTGTCTGATATAATGATTCGGAGAATCATCCCGCAAAGATGGTAATGGTTGACAGATCAAATAAAGAGCAGGTGAGGAGAAACGTCATGTCTTCAGAGAATCATTTAGAAAAAGGATCCGGTACTGTAAAGAGGGTAAACAGGTTTGTGCTCATTATTATTACAATTATTGATTCATTTTTGTTTTTTGGCTATATAGGAGACTATGTACAGAAAAACATCAGCTTTGGATTTATGCTGACGGTTGTTGCTGCGGTAGTTATTTCAATGGCAGCTTGCTATACAGTTTATTTTCGAAAAAAGGAAAGTGAATTATTTAAATATATTTCAATGGCGGGTTATGTAGTTGTCTACAGTATGGCAGTATTTGGCGCAAAAAATGATCTTGTATTTATGATGGTGTTTCCACTCACGGTTATTTATATTTTATATTATGATTACAAACTGATACTGGGCATTGCAGTTGTATTTGGCGGGATTAATGTGGCGGATGTGATTTATATAGCTGCGGTACTTGGGCATATGCATTCCGGCGCACCTGTAAACAGCACATCATTGCTGCTGCAGGGAGCGTCGATTGTTGTGTATATGATTGTTCTGTGTGGTACGACACATATTTCAAATGATAATAATGCTAAAAAGATTGCCAGTATTCATGAAGAAAAAGAAAAGAGTACGCAGCTTTTAGAAGAAGTCTTACAAGTAGCTGTTTCTGTAAAAGAAAATTGTACGGGAGCAGCGGAGCATATCAGGCAGTTGAGTCAGTATGTGGACGCAACAGTATCGGAGCTGGATGGGATAGCAGAGGGCAACAGCAACAATGCAGGCAGTATTGAACAGCAGACGGTTATGACTGGAAATATTCAAAATATGATCTTGGAGACAAAGCAGAAGTCGGATGAAATGCTTGCAATGGCTAAAAGTTCTCAAGGGGCTGTCGGAGAAGGTCGTCAAACTGTAGATCGGCTGCAAAATCAGGCAGATAAGACAAGGAAAGCAAATGAGCAGGTTGTTTCAGCTGTAGCAAGTCTGATATCTAATGCGGAGGCAGTAGAGGAGATTACGGAACATATTTTTTCGATATCCAGCCAGACAAATTTGCTGGCATTGAACGCATCGATCGAGAGCGCCAGAGCCGGCGACGCTGGAAAAGGTTTTGCCGTAGTGTCTGAGGAAATTCGTACGCTTGCAGATGAGACCAGAAATCTGACAGAAAGCATTCGTGGAATTGTTGAGGAATTAAAAAGTAATGCGGATGAAGCAAAGAATACGGTCAATCATGTGATTGCAGCTGCGCGTACGGAGTATGATCTGATCGGTAATGCCAGTGCGCAGTTTGGAGAAATTGGCAGCCGCATGGATGGACTTCATACGAATGTGCAGGAGATATATAAGAAAATAGAAGAAATTATGGAATCTAATCATGTAATAGTGGATAGTATACACCATATTTCTGCAGTCAGTGAAGAAGTGACTGCAAGTACCCAGCAGGCGGCAGAACTTGGAGCGGATACGAGCCAGAAGGCAGAACAGGCAAGAGGGCTTATGATGGGGCTGCTTGAGACAGTAAAGACTATTGATAAATATTTATAGCGGAAAGGGAAATCTTGGATGAAGATCAAAGAACAATGTCTTCCATGTCTGGTAAATCAGGCGGTGAAAACGGCAAATCTGCTTCAGGTAAAGAATCGGGAGGAATTATATCATAAAATATTTGCGCAGATGAGTCAGTTGGATTTTACGAAAACAAATCCTGAAATTGCCGGAGAAAATTATCGTTTGCTACGACAGCATACCGGCTGTAAGGATCCATACAAAGATACGAAACACTATTATAATCAGTATTTTATGAATCACATGAATAGGTTTGAGAAGAAGATTTATTCGACAGAAGATGCAGTAAAATATGCGATTGCTGCCAACATTATAGATTTTAATCCGGTGCATGAAAATGTAGATGAAGATATCCGCAAGTTTTTTTCCAATATGGAACAGCGCTTGTTTGCAATCAATGATGTGCAGCTGTTGCTGAAAGATATTCGTAAAGCGGGCAAGCTTTTATATCTGGGTGATAACTGCGGAGAGATCTGTTTTGATAAATTGTTGATTGAGCATATCAGAAAAATGAATCCCAATTGTGAGATTTATTTTGCCGTTCGCGGAGAAGCGGTCGTGAATGACAATACGAAAGAGGATGCATATTTTGTTGGGATGGATCAGTGTGCAAAAATTATTAGTAACGGAGACGATTCTCTTGGGACAATTCTTACTCGTACAAGTGATGAATTTCGACAGATCTATGAGAAGGCGGATGTGGTGATTGCAAAGGGGCAGGCGAATTATGAATCGCTTAGTGAAGAGAATAAAAATATTTATTTTTTGCTCGTTGTAAAATGTAAGGTTATAGCAGATATGATTGGGGCGTCAGAAAAGTCTTTTGTATGCATGAGACAAAAAAATGTGCACGAAGTATAAGAAGGATTATAGGGTAAAAGCGATCTGCACTCCCCACTTTGCGGATAATTCATCCCAAATTTAATCAACGTAGCCCGCTACGACTCATAAATTTGGGATAGATTCTCCATATCATGCCCTGTGGGTACAAACTGGGAAGCGCATCTCACGGAAAGCATTTTTCAAGCACGCTCTAGATCTCTCGGACTTGAAAATTCTTTAATGATTCATTATTTCTAAATTATCTATTTATAATCAATTTATTCATGGAAATTTCCTTTTTATAAAAAATTATATGCTTATTACTGTATTGTTTTTATGGAATGATTATTCAAGATATGATCTACATGATTGTTTCAATGTCATATTGTTATAAAGTATTATTAAATACAGATTAATGCAATATATAATTGACATTATGCAATGGAAATATTATTATATGTACATAATAAATGACCTGTAATTAGGCTATAGAACTGTCAGACGAAATGATAAATTACTGATTTTTAAAATATGGCAGACGGAAAGTCTGTTCATTTCAGTTTTTTATTATAGTAAAGGGGAGGTGAAAATGAAAAATAAAAGAATGAAAATTGCGCGGATAGAATGTGATATGAACCAGGAAGATTTAGCTAACGCTGTGGGTGTGACCAGACAAACCATAGGGCTTATAGAGGCAGGAAATTATAACCCGACACTAAAATTATGTATAGCAATATGCAGAGCGCTTGGTAAAACGTTAAATGATTTATTTTGGGAGGAAACGGAATGAAAAATGGTAAAATGGAAGACGAAAGAATCTTGTTGGAAACAAGAAAAATTCAAAGCCAAGCATATATTGGCATTGTATATATACTTATAATTTCAATTATTGTACAACAATTTCTCTTGAAGGCGCCGTTTGCACAATATGCAGTTGAATTTTATATTTTAATTGGGTGTGGAATGTATCAAATGATTAGCGACTACAAAAAAGGGATCGCTATTGATGCTTTAGCCGGCGCCAGTACGAAAAAAATATGGTTAAGAGCTCTTTTGGCAGGAGGAGGTTCTGTGATTTTTCTTGGGTTTTTAAGTGGAATGGAGGTTCACAATTTAGCAGTTTATTTTATGTTTTTTGTAGCCATCTTTTTTCTGGTTCATTTATTAATAAGAGCATTTTATCGTAAAAAACAAACTATTATAGATAAACAATTAGATGATGATTTTTAAAAAGAATTTAATCAGAACGTATGACATTTTGAAATAATATTAGAGCGTGTTTGAAAAATCATTCCCGCGATCTGCACTCCCCACTTTGCGGAGAA
>CAJUBQ010000152.1 GCA_910584595.1 uncultured Eubacterium sp. | reverse complement strand
ACAGGCGGCAAGGCCGAAGCGGCGCCTTTAGCTGCTGGCAGCAGCCAGGGCGAACTAGGCGGCGCGACCGTCCGGTTCCATAGTCTGGAAGCAGAATGCCTAGAACTTCTTACATTCTGGAAAAGTCACAAACAGACAGGCCAATGCCTCCCATCCAGCGTCTGCATAGCCAATACGCAACACTTTTTTATGTAAATTGTTGCATTTCCGCTTAAGTTCGCGCCCATGGAGCAGCTCCCCACCATCCGGCGTCCGGGAGGCCCAAAAGCAACACTTTGTCTAAACTGTTGCTTTGTTACTTGTCCACTCCCCTGTGAATAATAACCAGCGCAAAACAGTTTAGACAGCAAAGCAGAACTTTTATGCTGCCCCTTCCTGTCTAAACTGTTACAATAAGCGTTGAAACTTCCGATTTAATATTCCGGCGGCATAATAATCGCAGCTACAATGTAAGCCAAAATGCCGCTGCCGCCAGCCAGGCAGAATAATACCCATACAAGCCGGATTACCGTCGCATCAATATTAAAATACTGTGCAATACCGCCGCATACGCCGCAAATAATCCGGTTCTGATTTGATTTTACAAGTTTTTTTGTTTCCATGATTTCTTCCTCCGTTTATACTTAAAAATTGTCAATAGAAATAGTACCCATACCGCAGTTTAATTCAAATTCTGCCGATGCCCCATTTTCTATCCGTTTTTCTCTTGACAGTCCGGTGTAACTATTATCTCCAATATCAATGCTGCCTACTCCACAGCTCAGTGTATAATTTGCGCTGTCGACTCCTTTGGCAAGCTCCAGATCAACCGAACCCATGCCGCAGTCAATCTTGGCATATTCCGTAATGTCCGCTTCGATATCTATCGTCCCAAGGCCGCAGTCCATATAAACCGTTTTAAAAACGCTGTCTTCAATATCAATCTCGCCTGCGCCAACAGCCACAGAAAATGTTTGCGCTTCCATACTCTCCAGCGAGATCAAACCGGCATCTGTATTTACAGTAAGCTGATCTGCCGAAAATCCACAATCTGCATCTACTTCTCCGGCTTTGATCTGAATCTCAGCATTTTCAAATTTGAAATTACCTGGAATTTCCAAATAGACTGTTACGTCTTTTCTGCTCTTCTTTCCCTGTCTGGTATCCTGAATCGTTATTTCACCTGCGTCACATACTGCCATAATCTCATCCGACGAACCGGACTCAGACAAATAAGATACCTGAATGCGGCTGTCCTCCGATTCTTCAATCAATAAATTACCATGCTGCAGATTGATGGACAAATTTTGAACAGCAGAAGAATCTATGGTCAAAAGGCCCATGGCATCACCTTCATATAGAGCATAGGATGGATCTTCCCGCGAAGAATCAGATTCATCTAAAGCTTCTACTGCTGCCAACTCCTTCGTATCATCTGATCCTTCTACCACTGCTGTCCCCTTCGTATCTGCTTTCTCTTTGGCAATGGATGCGAACTCATGCACCCTGTCTTTTGCCCTTCCAAACATATCATCATTTTCCCATGCCAGATGACCGCCGCTCAGCGCAAAGCTTAAAATCAACGCCGCGCAGCCAATACCGACACAGCCTGCCGTAATATACAGAATCATTCGAATCAATCTGTTCATGCCGCACTCCTTCCCCACTGCAAAACTCTTTGAAACAGCTGTACAATCTGGCGAAATATCCACGGCAGAAATCTGCCGCAGACAAGCATCACAAGAATCATGCTAAGTCCGCTTCCCGCAATCAAAAGCATACCTATTCCAAGTATAAACAGCCCTTTCACGAAAGACAATGAGCACAATTTTACTATAGCCACAACCGTACAGACAATACCTCCAATTACCCCACCAATCGAACAAACGCCAAGCGCCACAATAACTGCAAGTAAAATGCCTACAATCCCAAGAGCTCCTGACAATACTGTTCCCCAGACCGGGGATGTAAACACTGCCAATATAATAAATAAGATCAACTTCGTACGTCTGTCTGCCCTGCCGTCATTCTGACCGGATCTTCTTTCGTATTGGTCATACTTCCTGTAATCCGCCCCTCCCTGGGATTGATAACGGTTGGCGCCTTCTGACTGTGTATACTTGTCAGAAGATGATGTCTGCTCTTCCTTTTTGCGAAAATCACTGCCGGAAAAAATACTCTTATAACCGCGTCCGGACTGGTTTTTGCCATATCCATACTTTCCGGATGTCTGTCCATCCCGCACCTGCGGGGGATTTTTTAATGCACCTGTCATATCTCCGGTACTGTTCAATGCCTCTTTGATGCTGTCTGCAATGATTTTCGGAGATTCCAGTTCTTCCAAAACAATCGCTTCATTTTCCACTCCGGCATCGTCAAAATAGCTCCGGTAATAATCCATCGCCTCATCCCGCTCCTCTTTGGGAATCTCATATAACAGGCGTTCTAACTGTTCCAAAAATAAATCTTTGTTCATGTTAACTCCTCTCCCGAAAACAATGCACTAATTTTTCTTGAATAACTCTTCCACTCATCACTATACAGACGAAGCTGTGCTTCACCTGCCGGTGTCAGCTTATAATATCTGCGGTTTCTGCCGCCGCATTCCCGGTCATATACCTGCAGGCAATCATCTTTCTGCAGACGGCGCAGCACCGGATAAAGCGTAGATTCTGACACTTCGATCGTTTTGCGCACATCCTGCGTGATCTTGTATCCATAAGTACCTTCTTCGTCTTTGGACACGACTGCCAGTACGATTGCATCTAAAAGTGCAGCGCCTGTATTAAAAACCATGCCATCACTCCTTGTATCAATATATTATTTGATGTTTGATATTAGTTGTTGTTTAATACTATACGTTATATAATATCATTTGTCAAGTGGTATTTTCCACATACACATCAAAAAATGACTGTAATAAATCTCTAGAATGATACGTATAGTTATTTTCTTTTTTATGTTATAAATGTAGTACGTATTAAACATGTTTCCGGCCGGAAAACAAATCATACTTAAAGGAGGAACTACGATGTTAAAAACAAAACTCCATTTTAAACTGTTAGCATCAGCGCTTGGTATTTTCGCCTGCTGCGCAGCTGTCCTAACAGCCAGACAAAGTGTCTTTGCTGCAAATGGATCACCGGAAAGCGACTATGCCAGGGAAATGCGGGGTATGACCGCTTTTGAAATCACAAAGGATATGAAAGCAGGTTGGAACCTTGGAAATTCACTGGAATCCGATTATAATGAAACTTACTGGGGCAACCCGACCATAACAAAAGAAATGATTGACGCCATTGCCGCAAAAGGATTTAAAACGATCCGTATTCCGGTACGCTGGGACGATAATTATTCCGATCCTTCCACGTATACGGTCAGCAAAGCCTATATGGACAGAGTGGAAGAAGTCGTCAATTATGCACTTTCTAATGATATGTACGTCATTATCAACGTCCATCACAATGACCTGCAGACAAAAATCTCACATGACCGGCAGGAAATAGAAAAAATCAAAGAAGAACTGAAAGCTCTCTGGAAACAAATTGCAGAACGTTTTCGCGAATACGGAGACAGACTGATTTTTGAAGTAAACAATGAGCCAAGAAGCGGTGAAGACTGGACCGGAAATTCAGACTATTACAGCTATATCAACGAATGCAATGAAGCTGCCCGCTCTGCCATACGCGCCGTCGGCGGCAATAACAGCAGACGTCTCGTCTCACTCCCGACTTATTGTGCATCTCCGGATTTCGATAAGGTAAATGGGTGGAAAAAACTGGAAGAGACAGACGATATGATCGCTGTTTCCGTCCATGCGTATCTGCCATGGGATTTTGCATACGAAGCAGATGGACATGCAAACTGGACAGATGACGACAGAGCCTTGCTGCAGCCGGTCTTCGACAGACTCCATACGATCTTTATCCAAAATAATATCCCGGTATACATCGGTGAATTTGGCGCTACGGATAAAGATAACCTGTCTGAACGCGAAACATACGCCTACGTATTCGCCCGGATGGCTAACGACTACGGCATTCCTGCCCTTTGGTGGGATAATCACTGTTTTGGAAAAGGCGGCGAGCATTTCGGCATTTTTAACCGCAACAACCTGACATTTACGGGAGAGATCGCCGACCGCATTGTCAGCGCCTACGAAACCTCATCTGACCCTTCCGTCCTTTTCAGCGGATCGGCAACTGCTTCCAACTGGGAGCAAGCCGTTAACGTAGCTACTACCCGCCAGGGCGGCAGCTTTGATCCGGCGCTCCTGCTTCCGGAGGGATATTTTTATGTAGAATACAGTGGAATGACAGAAGCTCCGGAACTGATCTTCCAGAGCGTCTCCGGCGGCCCTTCCTGGACAAAAGTGTCTGCCAGCAAAACAGGCAGCAGCAACGGCAAA
The DNA here is from genome assembly GCA_910584595.1 of uncultured Eubacterium sp. Taxonomy (GTDB): domain Bacteria; phylum Bacillota; class Clostridia; order Lachnospirales; family Lachnospiraceae; genus Eubacterium_J. The sequence continues at coordinate 3,204 of CAJUBQ010000152.1, read as the reverse complement.
GCCTATGCCATTTATCCTTATCTAAACTGCACTGCAGCATTCGGCACTGATTTTGCAAATTTTTTGGATAGAATCTATGTCGGTGCAAAAGAATCCGAGGTAACCGTATATAAACTCGCTTACATCGACGACTCCGTATGCCTGTTTCACGGAAAAGAAGATGCCTGCGACTGGAAACCTGCTGTCAGTATCGCAACAACCAAATGCAACGGATGGTTCCCTGCATCCTGCATGAAGGATAACGGATATTTTTATGTAGAATACGGCGGAGATCACAAAAAAACAGATTTCATCCTGCAAGATCTGAGCAGAGGCGATGACGGATGGATTCCCGTTCCTTCCTTTGAAAACGGCTATGCCAACGGACATTATTATGCAAAATACAGATATTCCGATTGTGTATCCGCATTTGGAACTGACCAATTTGCTTCCAATCTGGATAAAATCTATGTCTGCGCAAAAGACGGCAGTATCAGTGTATATGATATCCGTTATTGTTATTGGAAATAAAATCAAAAAGCAATCGTAAGCATCAAGGAAGAAAAAGGCGATATCACCTTGTACAACAGGTGATACCGTCTTTTTCATTTTCTGATTTCATCAATGAAGGTATTTTGTTTTTTACCCATAAAAGACGTCAACGGTTCACTTTATGTTTTGGCAGCTTAAGCAAGAGTATCATTGCACCTATGAGAAGCATACTCATACCAATTATTCCTGTTGGCATTGGACCAAGCAAAGCGCTTTGTGTAGATAAGGATACCCAAACCCCTGCTTCTCCGATGATATCCGCAGCGCCGTGAATGATTGCTGCGTACATACAGTTGTTGTATTTCAATGTTACATAGGATGACCATGTGCCCAATACTATGCAGGTAAGCGTCATCATGGCAATACCAGAGACCGGAGCGCCTGCGTAGTCATTTCCGTAGTTCATACCGGAATAAATCAGTGGGGCATGCGCCAATCCCCATAATGCACCGTTTAGAATAACAGCATATCTAACCGGAAGTTTTTTGCATAACAGCGGAAGCAGATAGCCATGCCAGCCGATATCTTCGCCCAACGCAATAAACCAGACCGGAAAACATACCGCCGATATCATATATAAAATCAGACCCATCATCAGCATAGAAACGATTGTAAACTCGATTTCTGAAGGTGCGCCGAAAGCCCCATAGTTCTGAGAAATGTGTTTACCACTGAAATCTAAATCATTCGGAAAAATGAAAAAGAAAGCAATCATACCGCATAAAATAGCGGCTGTTGGAACGAACGCCGAGAAAAGCAGAGCTCTTTTATTTTTCCACAACTTAACGCTGAACTTTAACGGTGATTTGTCTGTTGTAATTTTTCTCGTAATAAATACTGCTAAAGCAGGCGTTCCCATAAATACAGCGGGGAAACTTAAAAAAGCATAAACATCTTCTCCCGCAGACTCAGGCAAAAGAACAGCTATTAACCACAAGCAATCATAAATACCAAAAACGATTGCTAAATATATAAAAATTCTTTTTGTTTCAAGATCGGAAATAATTTTATTTGTTTTCATGATTTTCCTCCAAATTCGTTTTTGCACCGGATTGTGATAAAAAAGTAAATGCAGCTTGATGAACCATTTTGATAACTTCTTCTTTTGAAGATGTAATAACTCCCGAAGCGACAAAGCAGGCAAGTCCGTGAGTATAAATCATTGTATTCTGAAAAAAACTGTTGACACTCTCTTTCGGAATTTTTAAACAATCCGCAATCTGCCCGACCATAGACGCATTCATATCGGCTTTTACCAAAACATCAAAACCACCTGCTTGAAACTCGCTCTCTCCACTCATATAAAGATATTTAAAGAGATTTGGCTCGTCAAATGCAAGATTTATGTAAGCGGTTCCAACACCTGCAAAGGCATCCATTCCATTTTGAGCACAAGGACGCATTTTCTCATTCGCATAATTCAAGGCATATTCAGCTAAAGCCTTACGAAGTCCTGCCATGCTTTCAAAATGCCATACAAGAGGCTGTGTAGAGCAGCCGATCTCTTTTGATAACGTTTTAATATTAATAGCAGAATATCCATCACGGATCAGCATTTCCAATGCCGCCTGTAAAATCATTTCTTTTGAAACCTGCGTTTTTCTTGCCATCTTAGCGCCTCCATATTTTATAAATTAATTTATATAATTCTATTTATATTATAATTAAGAACCGCATTTTGTCAATCCCTTTGAAGGAAAGTTTACAAGTAAAACTGCACTTAAATTATATAAAATTGGGGACTGTGATATTGAATATATTTTTGGAACATCAGATATAAAAAACAGAAATTACTTTCGATCTTCTTCCTATCTTGGTTGAAATCAAAAAACTATGGTATGTCTGGTATGGAGTTTAGCACTGACTGATTCGCCTCAGTGCAAGTCAAAATTTCGACGGCGATGTGGTTCCTTTGACTAAAAATTTTAACGCAGCAATGACGTGAATCAGGCTGTAATAAACTCTATTTTGTGTTCGGTGTATCAGTAACCTAATTTAAATAAACGTATGTTTGACTATCCTGTAAATCGTTTTACTTAAATAAAGGTTCAATTTCTCTTTTTATGAAATCAATCCTGTCTTTCACTCCTGGAACAAATAAAGAAGAAACAGCAACCACAATTCTGTCTTTCGGATTAACATATATCGCATTTCCACCGTCACCTAAAGCCGCATACGAATGCTCTGCCTCATCTATAACCCACCACAAATATCCGTACTTTAGATGACGTGCTTTCCAAACACTTTGTACCTGTGTACTCTCGGCAATCCATTTCCCGGAAATAATCTGTCTGCCGTTCCAATATCCCTCATTCAAATATAACTGCCCCAGTTTAGCCATATTCATAGTTGTAAGAGATAGTCCCCAACCAGCCGTATTCGTTCCTTTTAGGTCTGCAACCCAACCATTTGCACCTTTCGATTTATAAAAATCAAGTTGTTCTTGTTTGTTTTGAAAATATATATTTTTATCAACAAAAATTCCCAATGGATAAAAAAGATTGTCCTGCGCAAATTCTAAGACGGATTTCCCTGTAGTATTGATAAGCACACCGGATAAAATATCAATTCCGATTATGGGCGCATATTTGAAATTCCCAATTTTTCCCCGTCCACCCAAAAAGTCAAGAGAGGACATTACCCAATCCTCACTGGAAAAATATTTTGGATAAG
>CAJUBQ010000151.1 GCA_910584595.1 uncultured Eubacterium sp. | reverse complement strand
GCGCCTTTAGCTGCTGGCGTTAAGCCAGGGCGAATTAGGCGCCGCGTCCGTTCGGCACCACAACTTAAATGCAGAATGCTTAGGGATTCTTACGTTCTGGAAACCGGAACAATGAGACAGGGCCGATTTCCTCATCCAGCGTCCGGGAGGCCCAAAAGCAACATTTTGTCTAAACTGTTGCTTTATTACTTGCCCCACCCCGTGAAAAGTAACTTATAATAATTAAATAAGAACAAATATTCTGAATATATGTTTGCATTTTATCAAAAAGTGTGTTAAAATAAAAAATAATGCAGAAACATGTATCTTTTTTTGTCGTTAATAAACAAACTATAAAAAGCATTTTTCTTGTTACTGCTTATTTCAAAGGAGGCGCTTTTATGGCATATGGAAAAATTACCGCAAAACAAAAAGAAATTTTAGAATATATTAAATATGAGATTATGAATAAGGGGTATCCGCCGGCGGTTCGGGAGATTTGCGAGGCAGTTCATTTAAAGTCTACTTCTTCTGTTCATGCACATTTGGAATCTTTAGAGAAAAACGGTTATATCCGCAGAGATCCAACAAAACCAAGAGCAATTGAAATTATGGATGAGAATTTCAACCTTACCAGACGTGAAATTGTAAATGTTCCCGTGATTGGAAGCGTTGCAGCCGGGCAGCCAATTCTGGCAGTTGAAAATATCGAATCTTATTTTCCAATCCCTGCAGAAATGATGCCGAATCAGGAAACCTTTGTATTGAAAGTAAAGGGAGAAAGTATGGTGGATGCGGGTATTTTTGACGGTGACCGTGTACTCGTTCAAAAACAGCCAACTGCTGAAAATGGGGAAATTGTTGTCGCATTGATTGATAATTCTGCAACAGTGAAGACCTTTTACAAGGAAGCCGATCACATTCGCCTGCAGCCGGAAAATGATGCTTATGATCCAATTATTGTATCGGACTGTGTGATACTCGGAAAAGTATTTGGAGTATTTCGGTTTTTTGGTTAGGAACTGTATGTAAATAACCTGTGATATTTGCGCAGGATTTTTCTTCGATAGCGCCATACAAAAATCAGGCGCATACCCTAGGGGGCACGCTGTAGCGGGCTATGTAACTGATTTTTGCATGGCGCTATCGGAGAAAAAGACAAGCAAAGATCATGGGTTATTTACATACAGTTCCTTAGCAGTTCAGATAGGTCTGCACATCGTCTGCCTCGTTGTGCATTCACTGTGCAGACCCTATGAATACCTTTGCAAAGTCAAAATCCTATCACCCAAGTTCGGCAGCATCTATAAATTTTCCATCGCCCCAAATTCGTTCCAGATCATAAAACAAACGATCTTCTTTTGAAAATACATGTACAATTATCTCACCATAATCCATCAAAAGCCAGCTTGAACTGCGATTGCCTTCTATCTGCTTTACTTTTACTCCTGCTTTGTACAATTCTTCGTCCACGGCATCCCGCATTGCTTCAATCTGATGCTGATTGGAACCGTTAGCGATTACAAAATAATCAGCAAGTACGGAAATACCGCTAATGTCAATGACCTGAATATCTTCGGCTTTTTTATCTGACAAAGCTTTGCAGGCAATTTTGGCCATTTCTTTACTTGAAATACTCATAGTTTTTCGTCCCTCCTGTTTTTATAATATTCATATGTGACCTCAGTCGTTGGATCAATTCTTCCCGATTTTTCATTCAGATAATGCAGCGTATCATATAAAATCTTTTCAACGGTCTTTTCCAGACTTTGAAAAGCCATTTCCCTGATCTCTGCTAAATTTGCAGCTTTATCCCGGCGGGGTTCAATATAATCTGCAATAAATAAAATCATATCTAATGTGTTCATAGCCGGTTCTCCCGTTGTATGAACTTTAATTGCATGAAGAATCTCTTCATCTGTTACCTCATATTTTTTTCTGGCAATCCATGCACCAACTTTTGCATGCAACAGAAATGGATTTTCTCTTTCGATATCTGTAACTTCAATATGATGTTTTTTGCAAAGCTCCAATTTTTTTTCATTCGGAACATTTTTCGCGCAATCGTGAAGTAATCCGGCAATCATTGCTTTGTCCATATCATAGTGATATGCCATAGCAAGCGCGGCAGACGTATACATAACGCCAAGTGTATGCTGATAACGTTCCTTGTCCAAATGTTTTTGCAGTTTTTTTTCTAATTTTTCTAACTCTTTCATTTGCCCTCACCTGTATATGTTTAGGATAAATACACGTTGTGTTCTTTCAAATACCGTTCTACGATTTCCGGAACAAGATATCGGATGGAATGGCGTTGTATCATACGCTGCCGAATCATACGGGAAGATACGGAAAAATTCGGTGTATTAATAAATCCAACTTTCGTGCCGTATTTTTGCTCTAAAAAATCACGGATTGGATACAGTTCATCCAGATTCAACCCGTCACGGACAGCTGCTAAAATCGTACTCATCCGGCTGATCTCATCCGGACGCATCCATGAATCAAAATATGCCAGGGAATCCGCACCCATAATAAAAAAAAGCTCACCATCTGACATTTGTTCATAAAACGCCCGAACCGTCAAATACGTGTAAGAAATGCCTTCTTTGCGAATCTCATAATCTGAACAGGAAAAATGCGGATTATCTGCAATTGCAAGACGAATCATTTCCATACGCTCATTCGCACAAAGGATTTGCCTGGCGTCTTTATGTGGAGACTGTCCGGTTGGAAGAAAAATAACTTCATCCAGCTGAAATTGTTCATAAGCATTTTCCGCAATTAACAGATGACCATAATGGATCGGATTAAATGTCCCGCCCATTAAACCGATTCTTTGTTTATTATTATTCATAATCGCATATCCTGCATTGTCAGCGCTTTGCTGCAGGCAGTTCGATTTTAGGAGCTTTTTTAGAAGGACGATACAAAATAAATTTTTTTCCGATCACCTGAACAACATTGGAATGAGTTCGTTCTGCTACTATATCAGCCAGCTCCTTTGGATCGTCAAAACAATTTTTTAATACCGATATTTTTACCAGTTCACGCTTCTCCAATGCATCGTTAATGGCATCCGTGATGGATGGGGTCAGACTGGATTTACCTATTTGAAATATCGGCTCAATTTTCCCGGAAAGGCTTTTTAAATAAGCTCTCTGCTTACTTGTTAAGTCCATATTTAGTCCCTTTCTTTTTCGTTATAACATGATCTGCTTATATAAAATGTCAGCGGCATTCATTCAATACTTGCAGTTTATTTATAATATTCAAATTCCAGTGAATACATCCGCACCGTATCGCCATCCTGAATGCCCTTTTTTTCTAATTCTTTTAAAATGCCCTGCTCTTTTAAAAATTTTTGAAAAAATAAAAATCCACGTTCTGCTTCCAGATTTGTATAACCCAGCATTTTTTCAATTTTTGGCCCTTCTACAACAAATGCGCCGTCTTCAGGATCAATTTCAACCGTGTAAGCTTCGATTTTTGCCTGTCTTTCAGCAGGATCATACTCAGAGGCATATACAACAGGCTCTTCCGTAATCTCATCCAACAGCTTCTTTACTGCATAAAGCAGTTCTTTTAAGCCTTGGCCGCTGACAGCTGAAATCGGATAGACGGAAATGCCAAGTGGTTCAAATTCTGCTTTTAACCGACGGATTACTTCGTCTTCCTGTTCATATAGCACATCTATTTTATTAGCGGCAATCACTTGTGGTTTTTCAAGTAGCTTTGGATGATAAGATTCTAATTCTTTATTAATGGCATGAATATCTGCGATTGGATCTCTGCCTTCTACAGATGCAGCGTCCACGATGTGAATGATAACTCTTGTCCGCTCGATGTGCTTTAAAAATTCATGTCCAAGTCCGATGCCTTCACTCGCTCCCTCAATTAGTCCCGGAATATCTGCGATAACAAAACCGTCTCCGTTTTCCAGATCTACAACGCCAAGATTTGGCTGTAATGTTGTAAAATGATAGTTCGCGATTTTCGGCTGTGCATTTGTAACACGGGATAATAACGTAGACTTGCCAACATTTGGAAATCCGACCAGACCTACATCTGCAATTACTTTTAACTCCAGCTTTACTTCCAGCTCCATAGCTTCTTGTCCGGGTTGGGCATATTTTGGCGCCTGCATCGTGGAAGTTGCAAAATGCTGGTTGCCAAGGCCGCCATTTCCGCCAGGAAGTACGATCTGGCGTCGGTTGTCTCCAGACATATCCGCAATAATTTTATTTGTTTCAGCATCTCTTATAATGGTACCGGCAGGCACTTTTAAAATAAGGTCACTGCCTTTTTTTCCATGGCAGTTACGTTTTTTGCCGTCTTCTCCGGCCTGTGCTGCAAAGCTGCGCTTATGACGGTATTCTGCCAGTGTATTCATTCCCTCGTCCACAAGAAATACAATATCCCCGCCTTTTCCACCGTCTCCGCCATCCGGCCCGCCATTTGGCACATATTTTTCACGACGGAAGCTGACGTGACCGTCTCCGCCTTTTCCTGATTTAATCATAATTTTTGCACTGTCGGCAAACATATGGTGATCTCCTAACTTTTCATAACAAAAATACCGCTGCCTATTTTTTCATAAAACATGTCCATCCTTAGGGGATGCTGCACCGCCCCAGGAAACGACTCTGTTGATGAAAAAATATGCAGCGGTATCTGTGGTTACAACGGTACTGCCTGATGCAGATTACTCGTTTACTACCGGATATACGGAAGCCTGTTTTTTATCTCTTCCTTTTCTTTCAAATCTCAGAATACCGTCTGTTAATGCGAATAATGTATCATCGCCGCCTCTGCCGACATTGTTTCCCGGATGAATCTTTGTTCCACGCTGTCTGTAGAGAATATTTCCAGCTTTTACAAACTGTCCGTCTGCTCTTTTCGCACCCAATCGTTTCGCTTCAGAGTCACGTCCGTTCTTAGTAGAACCAACACCCTTTTTATGCGCAAAATACTGAAGGTTTAATGCAAACATGTTCTACACCTCCTTAAATGTTAATAAACTATAATCTGTTCCATATTGGTTTTGTATATCCTGCAAGCCCAGAACCAGCGCGTCTAATAGCAGCTTTCCATCATGTCCGACAGGTTTTTGAAATCTGACGTCAATCAGACCTGATTTTTGGTCTGTTTCAGCCTGGAATGCTTCGTCTGTCAGTTTTTCGATCGCATTTAATGTATTAATCACTAATGCAGAAATACCGGCACATACAATGTCCTCGCCTGCTTTGGCAAATCCGGCGTGTCCAATACAATGAAACCGCTGGTACTTTCCCGACTGATTCTGATAAATTGTGATTTTAATCATTACAATTCCTGCTTCGTGATAACTTTAGGCGTTGATTTTTTCAATCTTAACCTGAGTAAATGACTGTCTGTGGCCATTTTTCTTATGATAGCCGGTTTTTCTCTTGTACTTGTAAACGATGACTTTCTTTGCCCGGCCTTCTTTAATCACAGAAGCTGTGACAGTTGCATTTGCAACGATCGGATTACCGACTGTTAATTCCCCATTGCTTACGGCTAAAACCTGATCGAATGTTACATTTTCACCTGCCTGCGCCCCAAGCTTTTCAATGGTAATGATATCGCCTTCGGATACTTTGTACTGTTTACCACCTGTTGCTATAATTGCGTACATTTGGCACCTCCTATTTATCATTACTCGCCAACTGCGGTGATGTGTAAAACACATGCTTAAAACCTCGTTGTGCGGCATACTCATAAAGAATAGCATATTTGTCCTTTGTTCGTCAAGTGGTTTTTGAAATTATTTTTTCTTTAGAAAATGCTGTGTTTTACTAAATGGTAATGCCATTTCTTGTCAGAATGCCTTTTATAAACTCTTCCGTTTCACCAGTCTTCAATATGCATTCATCCAATGAAAACCCCAGTTCCCAAAGTGTCAGGATTCTCCCTTCCTGTCTTCCTTCCTGTCTTCCTTCCTGTCTTCCTTCCTGTCTTCCTTCCTGCCTTACATTTTCTTTTTCAATTTCAAAAGCTTCTGCCAGAGTAATTCCTTCGTTAATCATGTCGGCAACATCCTCTCTTTTTCTTAAAAAATTAGAAATCCTATAAGCATCATTTTTATACTTTTCTATCACTTTTTTAATCGAACCGATTTTATCCCCAGTCTGCTTTATTAGCAGTGTAATCTCTTTTGTAAAATTAATAAATTCTCCAATAACGCCGCCCTGGGATGGTGAACTTATCACTTTCACGATTAACTCCAGTGAACTTGTATATCTATAGAATGAACTTGACAAATGCATACTATCACGCCATTCTTTTTCACCTGTATAAATAATATAAAACTCCGGAGCCGGAACTTTCACAAGGCGTCTGCTGTGCATTAATCTTTTGTTGTCTGCGAAAAGACGTTTATACTCCTCCGATATGTACAGAAACATCCTCATAGGCATATTTTCATTAATCGTAGACTGGTGTTCAGTTAACACAATCATACGTTTTTTGGCTAAAATACATGCATCGTTATAATAATCTATCGTAAACATATTTCTAAGAGTAATCAGTTCAATATCTGTAACATCTATATCTGTATCTTCAGGATGCAGTTCTTGATACACTTCAAACGCATATTGAGGATCGTTGAAAAGCGCTGCGAAGAACGTATCCTTGTATTTTCTGTTGAGAATGATATCTGTTGATTTTTCAAGTCGTTCTACACTTACCGGCATGAACGCCTGTTTTTTTTCTTTATGATAAATTTCATCAGCGGGATTTTTGCTTTTTATTTGATTCTCATCTTTCAACTTATCACCTCCCAAAGTTTTTGAAATATTTGCAGCATTTACCTGCAATTGTTCATATATAATATGATTTACACACATTTCATCATAATTTGGATCTATCCAAAAACGATACTTTAATATTATAACATATCCCCAAAATAAATAAACTGATAATTCAAAATTATTAGGCGCATTGTGTGAACCAGAATCAAAAGAATATAGAAATTTACCTATCAAAAATACCTAAAAAAGATGTAATTTTCCATATGCTTGCGTTTTATTAGGAAAACACACTGTCAAAAAGAATGGTGCTTTGGCGGGGGTCAGCCCGCCTCGGCGGTATCGGTGGTGTTGATTTCAATGTATTCGGCAATCTTGCGAAACTCGTCCGCAAACTTAAACTTGACGCTGATATTGCCGTTTTCGTAAACCTTGATGTGGTCTACCAGCTCAATCAGAATTTCGCGGGTCAGCTTTTCAATGTTCTGATACTTTGCAAAGGCTACCAGCGCGGGATGCTGCTGGTCAACGCTGCTTGAGAGCTCCGCCCGTTCAGCCGTCAGCCGGGCCAGCACATCCGAGAGTCCGGCGGCCTGCCGCTCATAGTCGGCTTTCATTTCCCGGTATTCCTGCTGGGAGATTTCCCCGTCTTTCCAATCCTGATACAGTGACTGCTTGTAGCGGGTGATTTTCGCCAGTTCCTTTTCCTTGCCGCTTATCAGGTCATCCAGCCTGTAAGACTGGCTTTTTTTGACCGGGGCCGTGTTGATGCGGGCTATCATTTCTGAATAGGAAACGGCGATACTTACCTGATATTGGATAGCGAACAGGACGGCGGCCTCCAGTCGGTTGTGCTTGATGGAGTGCTTGGCGCAGGCTGTCCAGGAGAGTTTTTTGTAGGTGGAGCTCCCGCTTTCTGGGGGGGCCTCCGGGTGTCGCGTTTCAGGAGTTCCTGCACCCGGTCAAAGGTTTCGTGGGTGATGATGGCCTCATGGGTATCGGGGACGCGCACCCATTCCTCCTCCGGCACGACTGCGGTGGCCGCCGTCAACACGGGCCGGGAATTTATCTGCTTTGAGACGGCCCTGGCCTTTTACGGCCCGGCCACGGAGCGGATTACACAGGCGCGGGCGGCTGTTGCCGCTGGCGGGAAAGGCTTATAATTCCCTGCTATGTGTTGTAAATTTTGCTGTTGAATTTTACAGCAGATTGGGTTATACTAATGGCAGAAAGGAGCTGAACCTTATGCCAAACATTAAACCTATTTCCGATCTGCGAAATTACAGCGAGGTACTGCATGATGTAGCAGTGGGCGCTCCCGTTTTCCTGACGA
>CAJUBQ010000150.1 GCA_910584595.1 uncultured Eubacterium sp. | reverse complement strand
TAGAGTATGGCATAAAAGCGCTAACTATCCAAGGCGGTGGATTTGACGCTTACGATAATTACATAAACTATCCACCATTTAAAACAATCTATGCAACAAATTTATTACTCGAACTCTTTTTCCTGTTCGCTGCAAGTTCTGTTTTACATTGTATTTTCCTTAAAAATCGTAGCATTTTGATGCGGTTTTGTCGCTTATTTATGTGGTTTCAAAGTTGGTGTACCCAAATTGTACCCACACTACAGATTCACAATAATCACTTTTACCTGCCTGCATCAATAGATAAACTGGCGAACGCTACTTGCAACAAATCATTTAAATTATTTGCTTGATCTATTGCAAATTTTATTCTTTCTTTTTCTTCTGTAGATAACTTTCGATTGCCATTATCCAAAAAATATTTTGAAAATTCTTTCCATTGGTGTTCTGTCATACTTATTTCCCTCATTCTTTCCAATTCGCTACACACGTGTAGCGAATTAAAATATTCTAAATTGTCGTCATTGCAACTCCTGCCGTAAAGAAATAAAATCTTTTAGCTCAGCTAAATAAATCTCTGGTATTTCATAAAATTTGAATGGATTAAGCTGAAAAATATAATCATTTTCTATATGATTCGTTTCATTTACAAACTTACAAGCGGCAGGATATTTTTTTCGTAATCCGCTCAATAACCCATTATATCTTTCAAATAATAATCTAATCGCAATTATTTTACTGTAAACATCATTACCATTAATCAATTGCATTAATTTTTCCTTGGATAATTCACTGATTATATCTTCATATGTAATTTCTCCCAAAAACTCTGATAAAGCGGCTTGTCCTTCCGAAAGGACTGTTAACCCCAAAGCTACCCCTTCCTTGTCCGTTGGTTCTGTCCTTCCATGTATAATATTGGATAATACTTCATAAATTGGACTTGCGGCAAAATTTGAATCCGTCATTTCAATATACTTTCTCAAATTAACTACTCTCACAGCCATATTGTATGTAGCATCTTTTGCAATTTTTTTTGCCAACTCTACAGAATTTAACAAATCTTCCTTTTCAATTTCGTACTCCTTAATACTCCCACCTTCTTTTTGAATTAATCGTGCTGACACAGGTGTTTCCAAACCATATTTTTTAAAGAAATCACCGTAAATATAATCAATCACAGGCTGTACTTCATGCGTCAGCATCAATACTGTTTTCCCTTTAAAACTATCTTTTTTATTATCAAATAGTCTCCTTATAATTGCAAACTTTTTATCTTTATCAAATGCGGTAATAGGATCATCCAATACTATCAAATCTGCATTCTCACTTATCGCCTGAAACATAAACATAACCAATGAAAAAGCATTTCGTTCTCCCCAGCTTAAATGTTTCTCCGGTTGCATAACCCTATCCTGCTCTGTCATATCAGTTGGTACCAAATAGGACACCGCTTTATCCTCTCCATTTCCTTTTATGACAAAATTATACGGAAATCCTGCTAATGTAAAAAATTGATTGATATCTTCTTTTCTATTTGCAATTAATTCTTCTAACTTCTTTTCATGTTGAGCGAATAAGCCTTTTAATTTTCCAGTATTTTTCTTTAATTCTTCTATATTGCTGGATATCGTTTCTATCAAAGTTTTAATCAATTCTGTATTATAGAACTTCATTAACTGCCTTTTTTCTATAACCATTTCATCCAAACTATTTTCTATACTCTGTAGCTGGTCATGTGTTACATTCATTGGACGGAATGAAACTATTTTATTGATTTTTACCAATAAATAATTTGTTTCTATAGCCAGCTGTTGCAGTTCTGAAGAAAGTGCATCTTCCTTACTCTGATTTCCTATATATCCCTTCATCGCTTCCACTGCGCTAATATCAATATATCCTGCTTCGACTGCCTCTTGCAAATATTCCAATACAGCATTTGCTGTTGCTAATGCAGAATTTTTAAAAACTTTAGAAATAATCGCATTTTCTTTCTTAATTTTTTCCGGTTCCATATGATAAGTACAAAACGGACATGATTCTCCATTCATTTGTTTTATACCATCATTTCTCCATTTTGCCCACTTTGATACTGCGCCCATATCTCTATTTTTATAAAACGGACTATATGATTTTATCTCATCATAATTCTCAAATCCGCTACCATTCCCCTTTAAAAATTCCCCTACCCCACCTTTCTTTTGAATTTGTCCATCTGAAAACTTTATCGCATCAAAATATTTAGGAAGAAATTCTCGTAATTTTCTTATTTCCTCATTTTTTTCAAACACATCTTGCAAACTTGCAAGCAGCACATTAATCTCTTCCTTTAGCTGCTCGCATTTATCTGATCTTAGAAATACTTTATATGAATTCTCCAAAAAACTGGTATCTTGAAACAGATATGAATTAACATATGTTTCGTCAAATACCCTTACATTTGAATATGGTATATTGGAAACATCAGGTTGATGCTCTTCATCATTTTTCTCAACTCCGTACGGACGTAACTCCTCCATTTTTTCTGCGCTTCCATTTGCTTTCGCAAATATAGCCTTACATACTGTTGACTTACCTGTTCCATTAGAACCATATTTTATATTTAAGGCATTTTCCTCAAGATATATATCTGCATCTGATATGCAATTACAATTTTTAATTTTAATAGTCGTTCCCATAATATCCCCTTTCACCATATATTACTTTTTGCTATGACTTACTATTCTTCCCTCTGTTCTAACTGCTCTTTTGCATTTGCTATCGCCTGCAATAATTTTTTCTCCAATACTTTTTTGGGCGGCATCTTCGTCAAATACTGAGCTACATGTATACTACCGTTATCAAGTTCCATAAGTTCTATCGTTTCTTGTGACTTTTCCGCACACAGTATTAAGGCTATTGGCTTCTCCTCGCCCTCTGCTCTCTCATATTTTTCAAGCCAGCGAAGATACAACTCTACTTGTCCTTTATCCTGCGGTTCAAATTCTCCTAATTTCAATTCTATCAACACCAAACGTCGTAACGTCCGATGAAAAAAAAGCAAATCCATAAAATAGTCCTTACCATCAAGGACAAAATGCTTTTGACGAGCTAAAAATGCAAAGTCCGAACCCATTTCTAAAATAAATTTTTCCAATTGGGCAAGAATGGCATTTTCCAAATCTTTTTCACTATAAGTATCTTTCAATCCAAGAAAGTCTAGCATATACGGATCACGATAAAACATATCCACCGACATTTTCCTTTCTTCGTTCAATTCCGCAATCCCATTTTTTATCGTTTCATCAGGCTTTTTTGAAATTGCTGTGCGCTCATAAAGCATGGATTTTTTACGTTCACGCAATGTACGAACTGACCAGTTTTCATTTTTACACATTGCAGCATAAAAATCTCTTTGCAATTCATCTTTGATGGGCAATAATACAAGAAAGTGCGACCATGTTAATTGTTGTGACAGTGTCACAACTTTCTCATAATCCGGAAATTCTTGGTAAAAATTTATCATCCGAGAAATAGCTGGCTTGTCAAATCCTGATCCATAATCACCAGATAGCCTTTTGCTAATTTCAAGCACCACTCGTTTCCCATATTCTGGCTTGTTGACGCCTGTTATTTCCTCAGATAATCTTTTCCCAATTCCCCAATATAGAGAAACCATAGCATCATTAACAACCCGTTTAACATCTTCTTTTTTCTGTTTTATTAAAGCATCTATTTCCTGATATACATCGTCAAACGTATCTGATAACACCATTTCACTTTTCATTAATGCCACCTCCCAAAAAGTTGTGACACTGTCACAACTTTTTACAAAATATAAATAATACTATTTTGCTCCAACTAAATCCAAATACTTTTCAAAATACGCAAGCAATCTATCAATAACTCTTTTCTTCGTTTCACCACGGTTTCCCACACTACCACCACCAAACCTTGATACCGCAGGCATTATCGCATCAACGTCTGTACCCGTAGTTTTTAACACTCCGTCACGGAAAGAATTCTCAATAAAAATATGTGTTTCCTTATCCTTTAGTTTTTCATCTTTTATAATTGCGACAAGGTCATGTTCACGCTGCTCATCAACATATTTCAGCCACTCCCCGTCAACCTCAGTATCGGCATTTACCCTCGACAGAAATTCTCTGATAAGTTCTATTTTACTCCGTAGGTTGAGGCTTGAATTGACTGCTTTTTCAATCGTAACTACAATCTCTTTATCCTTATTTCCGTCTTTCTGATACTTCTTCACAAGCATTAAAATATAATCAATATTAACCTCGACCTGCTTTACCAGTTCGATTTCAAATACAATGTCATCATTGATATTTTCTTTTTCCCCTTTTTTCGGCTTGAACTCATGATAAAGATCTATATACTCACTCTGATAATCCTGAAAATCCCGTGGTGAAAGTATCTCCTGCCCAGCGAAATCATCAAAGGCAGACAAGATATTCCTCATTCTCAAAATTGCGCCATACAAAGATATAAATTTCTTCTTGTCCTGCTCCCCCAGTTCTGAAAAATGTCCAAACGGAAACAGCGTCTGCAGCTTGTCAATCAGTTCTGTATATCCCTCAAAGTGCTTTCCGTTTTCATCATATCCATTGTAATAACTTGCATAGTTTTTCAGCAGGACAATACCGCCCGCTTCTTTATTCCCAAAAAGTGCAATCGCATCATTTGTCTGCTGCTCCAAGTTCCGGAAACAAACTATATTTCCAAATGTCTTTACAGAATTGAGAATGCGGTTGGTACGGGAGAACGCTTGTAGAAGTCCGTGGTACTTCAAATTCTTATCCACCCAAAGAGTATTCAGCGTTGTCGCATCAAATCCGGTAAGGAACATATTCACAACAATTAAAATGTCAATTTCTCGGTTTTTCATTCTAAGCGATACATCTTTATAATAGTTTTGGAACTTATCGCTTGAGGTATCATAAGCAGTAGAAAACAACCTATTATAGTCGTCAATAGCTCTTTCCAAGAAATCCCGTGAGCTTTGATCCAATCCGTCTGTATTCTCGGAATTTTCGTCAACAACAAAATCATCATTCTCCGCCTCGTTGACACCATAACTGAATATTGTGACAACCCTAAGCCTTTTCGCCTCTGGCAAATTCTCCATTTGGCGCTTAAATTCTGTATAATATAGCTTTGCCGCCTCTATAGAACTTACAGCAAATATGGAGTTAAAACCTTTTATACGAATTTTATTCTTTTTTTCCTCTATCTCATTTCTGTTCTTTGCTATGGCTACTTCTTCCACATTTGTCAGAATAGAGAATGTAAAGCTGTCTCCCCGGTTACGCTTTGTCTTTTGGTCAAAATGTTCTAATATATAAGATACAATTTCATTAATGCGTACTTGATTCAAAAGTGCCTTTTCTGTATCTATCGCCGATACCTGCTTGTCCTTTGCTTTATCGCTATCCTTAATCGTTTTTATATAATCAATACGAAATGGAAGTACATTTCCATCATTAATAGCATCAACAATCGTATACGTGTGCAGCTTTTCTCCGAAAGCCTGTGGCGTAGTACGCAAATCAGCGTGTTTGCCGTTTCCTGCATTGTCTGAAAATATCGGTGTCCCCGTAAACCCAAAGATATGATACCTCTTAAAGTTCTTGACAATCGCCGTGTGCATATCCCCGAACTGCGACCTGTGGCATTCATCAAATATAAGGACAATATGCTTATTAAATACTTCGTGTCCTTTATTTTTTCGGATAAATCCATCTAATTTCTGAATAGTGGTTATAATTATCTTGTACTCGTAATAATTACCATTCTTGTCCTTGTTTTCCAACTGTCTCTGCAAAATTGCAGTAGAGGTGTTGCTATTCGCGGCACCCTTCTGAAAACGATCATATTCTTTCATTGTCTGATAATCAAGGTCTTTCCTGTCAACTACAAACAACACCTTATCAACAAAATCAATCTGGCTTGCGAGCTGCGCTGTTTTAAAGGAAGTCAGTGTCTTTCCACTTCCAGTTGTGTGCCAGATATATCCTCCTGCACCAAGTGTTCCCAATTTTTTATAATTTGTGGCTATCTCTATGCGGTTTAATATCTTTTCCGTAGCTGCTATCTGATACGGGCGCATAACAAGCAACTTATTCTCTGAATCGAACACACAATATTTCGTTAAAATATTGAGAATAGTATGCTTTGATAAAAATGTCTTTGTAAAATCTACAAGGTCAGGTATTATCTTGTTATTGGCATCTGCCCAATATGAAGTAAATTTAAAACTATTACTTGTTTTCTTTATGCTATTTCTATCTTTTTTCTGATCCTCTATATATGTATCTCTTGTTGTGTTGGAATAATATTTTGTATGTGTGCCATTTGATATAATAAATATCTGCATATACTCGTACAGACCGCATCCACTCCAAAAACTGTCACGCTGATAACGGCCAATTTGATTAAAAGCCTCTCTTATATCCACTCCACGCCTTTTTAATTCCACATGAACAAGTGGCAGACCATTAACAAGAATAGTCACATCATAGCGGTTATCATAATTCGCAGGATTAGTATTATCTTTCGTAGCATTTCCAACTTTTCCCTGCACTTCATACTGATTAATCACCTGCAATCGGTTGTTATGTATGTTTCCCTTGTCAATCACCCTGATATTCTTTGTGCTTCCATCATCACGCTTTAAAACCTTTGTATAGTCCTCTTGAATGGTGCGTGTTTTTTCTACAATACCCTCATTAGCATTTGCAATATGTTCCCGAAAAAACCTCTCCCACTCGCTATCCGTAAAATCATAGCCATTCAACTGCTCTAACTTATGTTTAAGATTTTCTATCAACTCTGCCTCTGAATGGATTTGCAGATATTCATAACCCTGTTCCGTCAGCATACGGATAAACTCTTTTTCAAGCTCTGCCTCACTCTGATAACTGTCGGAACGCCTGCTCGCCGGCGTATACTCTGCAACTACCGTACTTTCATTCATGGATGCAACCATATTTAATGTGCTCATTATACTACCTTCTTTTCTAAATATTCATAAAATCTTTTTGTATTAAACCATTCCCCTATAAATGACTCAATAAAATTCCAATAAATCAATCTCAATTTTTTAGATACAAACAAAATCATAATTGAATTTTTTGTTTCATCTTTATCTGTAGCAAAATTCTTTGCCGCCCAATATTCAATTAGAACATATAACGCACATAACGCATTTATCACATTTTTCTGATTTGCACATTTATAATTTTCTTTACCATTTTTTATTTCATCCCTATGGTGTTTGATAGCATTATATGTAGTCCACCAACTCGGTACTTCACCATCCTTAATAGATTGCCATGGTTGCATTACGTTATATTTATAATTTAACAACTCCACTTTTTCCTGTGCGATTGTCGGATATTCTCGATTCAAAATAGAGATATAATCATTAATGCCACATCTATTCAATTTCAAATTATTATCCAGTAATTTGCATAATCTTTTACAAATTGTATCAATTTCACCACATATAGATAAATAAAGCTGTAAATATCTTACCGAAAAGGCACTATCATTGCACTCATCAATTTCGCAATATGGAATATATGAAAAGAAATCACTTTCCAATTGCTTATAATAATTCCAATATGTATTCCGAAAAGTCAATTTATCCATTGTTATCCCCCTCCCCTATCTAAAAGCCACTCATATCTTTTCTTTAAAATTTAATAGCTTATCTCTATAATACTCGTATTGCTTCTGCCTTACTTTTATCTCTGCAGGAAGTCCTTCTGAAATACCATTACAAAGCGCATCAAAACGATCCAAAATTGCAACAATACGTTCTTGTGCAGATAAAGATATAATGGGTATTTTCGTTTTCAGCAATGTAGCACTACTAATATGCGGTACACCTGCGCCACGTTTCATATCGTTAAATTGTTTCTCCATATTTTTCAAAACATAATATAAATATTTTGGAATAATAGTATTTTCATCTGCATCATATCCGAATCCGTCCGTAATGAATACAGGCTGATTCCAGTATGAAACAAATCCAGCAGAAGCGCCACTGCGAGCCACAACAACCACTTCCCCTTTATGATTAGCCTTATCAATATAATAAGCCGGTTCCTGTCCACCTAAAATAACAGGAATGTCCCCACTAGCTGTATCCTTTTTTGTTATATACTCACCGCGAAATACTTTTACAACACTTCCAAGTTCTAAGAAAATAACGCCAAATACATACTGGATCAACCTAATTATATCCTGTCTGTCTGTCTGTCTGTCTGTCTGTCTGTCTGTCTGTCTGTCTGTCTGTCTG
>CAJUBQ010000149.1 GCA_910584595.1 uncultured Eubacterium sp. | reverse complement strand
CGCCTCCCATCCAGCGTTCGCATAGCCAGTACGCAACACTTTTTGTAAATTGTTGCATTTCCGCTTAAGTTCGCGCCTATGGGGCTATGCCTCTTACAACAATTTTGCGCATGTCATTGAAAACGTGCAGTATTTCCTGATCCGATGTACAGACAAAAAGGCGGAAAAGATCCTGGGCCGCAGCCTGGAAGGGGTGCAGGCCCTGGATACGCATATGGAACGCATCCTCTCCAGATCCCAGTCAAAGAAAAAACGGAGGCGACCGGAACTGGCGGAAAGCCACCGCCACATATGCGGCAAAGTCCCTATGGATTATCTTACGGACACAAGGCCTGAATATAATATTGCCCTGCGGGCTGTCCGGTTCGAACTGTCCTCCGGATCCTACGAAAACCTGATTACAAATCTGCCAGACCAGGAAATTGACATGGATGCGGAGGGCCTAATCGCCAGCAATATAGAGGCGGTCAGGCCGGGGCGAACCTTCCCACGCTGTGAACCGTAACGATTTGACTTTATTACGGTGTATAATATGTTACAATATATTGACAATATATTTTATTAAGGATATATTATTGATAGAAAGAACGTGGTTTTATTGTAGCCGAAGTTAAATTAAGAAAAAAAGCAGATTATTTTTATTGGCAGAAAGCGGGAAAATATGAATCCAATTTTAACAATAGCCGGAAGTGACTGCAGCGGCGGCGCAGGCATACAGGCGGATCTTAAGACGATCATGGCGCATGGTGCATATGGCATGAGTGTTATTACTGCTTTGACTGCTCAGAATACGATGGGAGTTTATGCGATAGAAAATACAAAGCCCGAGATGATCGGAGCACAGCTGGACGCGGTATTTACCGATATTTTTCCTGCCGCGGTAAAGATTGGAATGATTCCTGACGAGTCTGCAGTTAGGGTAATCAGCGAGAAACTGCGTATGTATCAGGCGCACAATATTGTGATTGATCCGGTGATGGTTTCTACGAGCGGCATGAGGCTGATGCAGGAAAAAGCGCTGGATGCAGCGCACAGGCAGTTGTTTTCTCTGGCATCTGTTTTGACGCCAAATATTCCGGAAGCAGAGGTCTTGTCGGATCGTTCTATTACAGACGAAGCGTCCATGCGGTATGCAGCGGAAAAAATTTTTCAAACATATGGGTGTGCAGTGCTGTGCAAAGGCGGACATTTGCCGGATCGAGCGGATGATCTGCTGTATGATGGCAGAATGTTTTACCATGTGACGGCGCAGCGGTTGGAAAACCCGAATACACATGGGACAGGCTGTACGTTGTCTTCTGCCATAGCGTGTAACCTGGCGGAAGGTAAGACGCTGCCGGATGCTGTACGTAATGCAAAAGAGTATCTTACAAAGGTGATTGCGGCAGGGTTGGATCTCGGAAAAGGGAATGGGCCGTTGCATCATGTATTGAAAAATATTAATTCATTTTAATAAATATTATTATTGAGGAGGAACAATCATGACAAAAACAAAAATCATCTGTACACTGGGGCCGGCAACCGATCAGCCGGGCATTTTAGATGCGCTGATTCAGGAGGGGATGAGTGTCGCAAGATTTAATTTTTCTCATGGAAATTACGAGGAGCATGAAAAACGTCTGAAAGAGTTAAGAGAAGCGCGTACCAGATTTCAGAAGCCGATTGCTGCGCTGCTGGATACAAAAGGGCCGGAAATCCGGGTAAAATCTTTTAAAACAGGAAAAGTGGAGCTGCAGCCGGATCAGTTATTCCGTCTTTGTTCCGGTGAGGTAGAAGGAAATGAAGAGCAGGTATCTATTACCTGCCAGGATTTGTATAAAGATGTTGCGGTCGGAAAACGGATTTTATTAGATGATGGTTTAATTGCCATGCAGGTGGAAGCCATTGAGGGAAAAGATATTATTTGCCGTGTGATAAATGGTGGATTTGTGTCAAATAATAAAGGCGTCAATGTGCCGGAAGTTCATTTATCGCTTCCTTATGTCAGTGAAAAGGACAGACAGGATATTTTGTTTGGGATTGAAAAAGATTTTGATTTTGTCGCGGCCTCTTTTGTGCGGTGTGCAGACGATGTACTTCAGATTCGCAGAATACTTGATGAAAATGGCGGAAAAAGCATAGAAATTATATCCAAAATAGAAAATCGGGAAGGCGTGGATAATATTGATGAAATTATTGAAGCTTCCAATGGCATTATGATTGCCCGCGGAGATATGGGTGTCGAGATTGCTAGTGAGGAAGTGCCTGTTATCCAGAAGATGATTATTAAAAAAGTGTACGAAGCAGGCAAAAAGGTTATTACAGCGACGCAGATGCTTGATTCTATGATGAAAAATCCACGGCCGACCAGAGCGGAGACTACCGATGTGGCAAATGCGATTTATGACGGCACAAGTGCGATTATGCTTTCCGGTGAAACGGCTGCGGGTAAATATCCGGTGGAAGCTTTACAGACAATGGTGCGTATCGCAACACGAACAGAACAGGATATTGATTACCGCAAGCGTTTCTTTGGTTATGACCATAAGGCAAGCACAAATATTACAGATGCAATCTGCCACGCGACCTGTACGACGGCGCATGATCTTAATGCAAGCGCCATATTGACCGTTACAAAGACAGGCACATCCGCACGTATGATTTCCCGTTACCGTCCGGGATGTCAGATTATTGGCTGTACGATGGATGAAAAGGTAGGCAGGCAGCTGAATCTGTCCTGGGGTGTGCGTCCGCTTCTGATTATGGAAGAAAGCGATGTGATTGAATTGTTTAATCATTCTGTAAGTAATGCCAGAGATTACGGATTTTTAAAGCCGGGAGAACTTGTTGTGATTACATCAGGTGTACCTCTTGGGATGGCAGGCACGACGAATATGATTAAAGTACAGACGGTACAGGAACCGAAAAAGATTGCTACCTGGTAATTTATACTGACGAACAGTAAACTTTGCCAATAACACAGACTCACGAGCGTTTGCTGTCTCAGGCTATATGGCAAATTTTATCGCTCGTGAGTATAGAAACATGGAGGTATGTTCATATGCCTGGTGATAAAGAAATGATGAATCATCTGATTGATACGTATTCTAATTTACAACGTATCAAAGAGGCAGATGATTCTTTGCGGGAATTAGATTATCAATGAAAGATTGTCAGAGCAAAATAGGAATCTTTTGGGATTGCAACTAAAAATTCAGATATGAATAAATAATATAAATCAACAGGCAACATTCAAAATATATGTGAAGGGGAACCGTCTCATAGATACTGCATAAAATAAAGTGGAGGTGCAGTTATATGGGACGTTTTCTAATATTAGGGAAAGAAGAACGCCAGAAGTATTTATTTCAGATGCTTTGCAGTAAAGGCCAGACGGTAACGTATTGTGATTCCTGGCTGGACGGGGGATACGATGCAGTTATGCTGCCGGTGGCAAGAAGCGCGGAATATCTGGAACAGATTGCTGATAAGCTGCAGGCGGGAGAATATGTATTTGGCTGCAATTTCCCGCAGGAGATTACGGAACAAAAGCGCAGGCAGGGGATCTTTTTTGTAGATTATATGAAAGAAGAAGGAGCTGCCTATACAAATGCTGCAGTCACGGCAGAAGGTGCGATTGCCGAAGCGATTCTGGCAGGGAAAGAAGTATTGTTCGGCAGGCAGATGCTTGTGATGGGATTTGGCAGGTGCGGGCAGATGTTGGCAAAACGGCTGCAGGCATTAGGCGCAAAGGTGACGATTTATGAAAAGGATCCGGAAAAGCTGGCAGTTGCAGCAGCATGTGGATGGGATACGGTGGAAGCCGAAGATGAAACTGTTACTTATGAAGAAGGGGCGGTCACGATAGCGAACTGTTCTTTGGAACCGGAAAAAGAATCGTCTGTAAGGAAACTGGATGCAAATTTCTGGGGCAGATTTGCGTATATTTTCAATACAATACCGGCGCTTGTTTTAGGAGAGGAACGTTTGTCACAGACTCGTCATGATGCGGTCTTTATTGATATTGCGTCGGCTCCGGGTGGGCTGGATTATGCGTATTGCGCACAAAAGGGCATGAATGCGAAATTATGCAGCGGACTTCCGGCTAAATATGCACCAAAATCTGCAGCGGAGCTATTGTTTCGAGTAATTGAATCTTATTTAAATTTGTCTGAAAGAGGTGATGTCCTATGACGCAGGAGCAGAAGCTAACAGTTGGCCTTGCATTTACAGGCTCTTTTTGTACCTTTGCAAAGATAAAAGAAGTAACCGCACAGCTTGCAAAGCAGAATATGCGTATTGTTCCGATTTATTCTTTTCATGTACAAAATATGGATACACGGTTTGGTACGGCAGAAGAGTTTCGAAAAGACATAGAGACGATAACAGGTGAAAAGGGGCTGTGTACCATTCAGGAAGCAGAACCAATCGGACCGACGGGATATCTGGACGCACTTA
This sequence comes from uncultured Eubacterium sp., assembly GCA_910584595.1. GTDB lineage: Bacteria > Bacillota > Clostridia > Lachnospirales > Lachnospiraceae > Eubacterium_J. Next base: position 4,009 of record CAJUBQ010000149.1, on the reverse strand, counting down.
TTATCGCACCGTGTACCGGAAATACAATGGCTAAGCTTTGCGCAGGAATTACCGATTCTCCGGTGTTGATGGCTGCAAAGGCGCATCTGAGAAATGAAAAACCTCTCATTCTTTCGATTTCCACCAATGATGCGCTTGGTATGAATTTTAAAAACATCGGTATGCTGATGAACATGAAGCATATTTATTTTGTGCCATTCGGTCAGGATCATTACAAAAAGAAAACCAACTCTATGATTGCCCATACCGATCTGATTCAGGAAACCTTGGAGGCGGCTTTGCAGGGAAGACAGCTTCAGCCTGTGATTTTAGGGCCGCAGCCAATCGAATAGTTGTTTCCTGGCAACAGTTCAATGGGTTATCTGAACTGTAATGTTTCTTGCAATGGAATTCAGCACATTCGAAGTGTGTTTTTAATAGAAGCGCTGAATTCCAATTGTTTCATCAGCATTTTTAAATAGTTATGTTTACATGATATTTTCTGAGCCAGTATTCTACTTGCAGCAGATAGGCGATCATCTGCGGTCCGGCCATCAGCTGCCCATACCATGGCGCACCGTAGTCTTTCGTTTTATCCAAAAACAGCATAACAGCGGTAACGTCTACGAGTTCCCGCAGCGGACAGTCCGGTTGTTCCAGAACAGCCCTTAATCGACTTGCGAGCAGTTTTTCATAGTGTGGATGATATGTTTTTGGATAAGGGCTTTTTTTCCGAAACAGGATTTCTTCCGGCAGTAGTGAACGGGCGGCCTGGCGCAGTACATTTTTAACAATGCCGTCTTTTGCTTTCATTTCCCAAGGGATAGTAAAGACATAATCCACAAGTGTACGGTCTGCGAACGGTACGCGCGCTTCCAGGCCGGAATGCATGCTTGTGCGGTCCATACGGTTTAATAGCGTCTGCATAAAAAAGCGGATATTTAAATACCCAATCCGGCGGCGGTTTACTTCGGCGCTGTTTTCGTCAGGAAGAACAGGAATCTCACGAATCGCCGTTTCATAGGCATTTTTTACATACGAATCCATATCCAGCAGTTTTAGCAGCTCAGGCTTTAACAGCTGTGTGCGTGGAGATAAATCCGGAGTCCATGGGAACGTATGGCTGTTTAAGAAAGATTCTTTATGGAACCATGGATATCCGCCGAATACTTCATCTGCACATTCTCCGGTCAGTACGACTTTGTGATGCCTGGCAACTTCACCGCAAAAATAAAGAAGGGAAGAGTCTACATCTGCCATACAGGGAAGATCATGTGCGTCTACGGATTCATATAGTTTATCTGCCTGTATCTGGCTGCCGCATTCCAAATAGTGGTGGTCGGAATGCAAAAATGCTGCCATTTTATCTACATAAGGGCGGTCCATCGAAGGTTGGAAGCTGTTTGCCTGGAAGTACTTATCATTTTCGGTAAAATCAAACGAGTACGTGGTAAGCGTCTGCCCCTGTGCTTCCAACTCTTTGGCGCATACGGCAGATACGAGGCTGGAGTCTATGCCGCCGGATAAAAACGTACAGATCGGTACGTCAGAGACCATTTGACGTTTGATGGCGTCTGTGATGAAAAATCTTGTTTTTTCGATAGTATCTTCATACGAATCTTCATGTGGGCGGCTCTCCAGCCGGAAATATGTATGCGTAGTAAAACCAAGCTGGCTGCAGGTCATACAGGAGCCGGGTTTTAATTCACTGATACCGGCAAAAATCCCATTTCCCGGAGTCCTTGCAGGGCCAAGGCCAAAGATTTCATTTAAGCCGGTTTTATCAAGCGTTGCAGTAACATCCGGAAAACAGAATAAGCCTTTTAATTCGGAAGAAAAAATGAGTGTGCCGTTATGTATCGTGTAAAACAGCGGTTTAACGCCAAAGCTGTCGCGGTATAGCGAAAGGATGTTATGACGTTCATCATAAATGGCAAATGCAAAGATGCCGTCAAGCCGCCGAATAAATTCAGGGCCGAATGTTAAATAGGATAAAAGGATAAGTTCTGTGTCAGAAGAAGTTTGCGGGATTACGTCACGTTCAAAAAGCTCCTGCCTGAGCGCTTTTTGATTATAAATCTCACCGTTATATACGATGTGGTACAGATAGTCGCCCCTGGATCTTGTCATAGGCTGGCGTCCGTTTTTCAGATCTATAATAGACAGTCTTGTATGAGACAAACCACACTGGTCAGCCAGAAAAATACCGGAGTCATCCGGCCCGCGGTGTGTCTGGCACTGTCCCATTTTATGTAAGATATGTTCAAATTCCGCCTGTTTTGCTAAAAAGCTGGCAGACGGATCATAAAAGCCTGCGATACTGCACATAGTTTACCTGCAATTGTTATTCTTTGCTTTAATCTATGCGCCGGCGTCACAAAATATGACTCTGATATTCTGATTTCATAGGATTATCCATGTTCTTGAACATATTTTTTTATGGCTGCAAAGCTTTCGCAACTCATATAATGCTCCATTTTACAGGCGTCTTCATTCGCTGTTTTTTCATCGACGCCGAGCCTTTTCAACCAGGCAGAAAAAAATTCGTGCCGTTCGTAAATTGTTGACGCAATGTCTGCCCCGGCGTCTGTTAAATAGATAAAGCCGGCGTCTGTCACTGTAATATAGCCGTTTTCGCGCAGATTTTTCATAGCCACGCTGACGCTGGATTTTTTAAAACCGAGCTCATTCGCGATATCAACGGAACGCACGACCGGCAGTGATTTACTTAAAATCAGGATGGTTTCCAGATAATTTTCGGCGGATTCATGTATATTCATAGGGGATGCTCCTTTTGTAAAGAAATGTTTGGTCACATATTGTTATATACGAGATATACGGAAAAAAGTAAAACAGGTTATTCCAAAAAGCCATAAAGATAGGCATTTAATATATTTTTCGGTGCATCATAATAAAAACTGCTGTTGAAGTCTTCAATTTTATCGCATACAAAAGAATGATATGCGGCAAACAAAGCTTCTTCGATTTCCAGATGTTTTTCTTTTGCAATGCCAAGAATCAGACGTTTAAATACTTTACCGATATCCCAGTGACTTGGCAGGGCATATCTGGCATTTGCGCAGATGTCAAAAGTTCCTTCTGCAATACCTGCGTTTCTAATAAAATCATCACTGACACGATCAATGTTATCACAATGATAGATATCTGCGAGATCATAGATTTTTGCAATTCTTTTTTTTCCAAGCATAGTTACTACATCTGATCTTTTATTTTTGGTTTTTCTTGCAATGTAGTCAATTAGACTGCATGTATAAAACAAATCATTTTCTTTTTTGTTTTCACGACCTGGCATCGAAAGACACCTCCTCACTGGATACATAATGCAGACACTTTAACGCCGCGTTTGTGCAAAAATTAATCTGATGGGTTGGATATCTAAATTTTGCTAAAGACCAAAATTGATCTCTGGTTAGGATACCATCCATGTAATCGGCGATAACATTATAAATTTGGTCATCAGCCATGGCGCCTATTACGATATCATGACTGTGTGGTTTGCCATAGCGGCAGTCAATGATGAAATCAAGCCATTCGTCTGTCATAGTTTTAAATTCCAGTATATCTAAACTTGTGTCTATATGTACGGTATAAACGTTTACAATACTTTTATCATATCGTTTGGCCCAGCGTTCGGCTTGTTCACGTATCATAGTACAGTAAAAACCTGTTCCAAAATCTTTTGTATTCTGTCCTTTTCGAATTTTTGGATACTTAATAACAGTATAACTGCCATGATATACAGTCATTTTTCCCATAGGCGCGCTCCCTTCTCAATCAGGATGAGTACTCTGTATTTATTATAATGGATGATGGAAAAATAGCAATATATTTTCATGTTTTTAGAAATAATCTTTGGACTCTGCGCTTTATGATAAAGGTATCAGATGCCCGAATCTTAATAAAGGTTACTATTCACGGGGGTGTACAAGTAACAAAGCAACCGTTTAGACAAAGTGTTGCTTATGGGCCTCCCGGACGCTGGATGAGGGAATCGGCCCTGTCTCATTGT
>CAJUBQ010000148.1 GCA_910584595.1 uncultured Eubacterium sp. | reverse complement strand
CTTTATACAAATATGCGTTATCTCCAGTACAATACCTTACAGCGTTTGGGATTGGGGCATTTTGACAGTTGGGCGGCATCATTTGGGGAAACGCAGACAGCGATTGAGCTTGCGCCGGAAGGGACGGGTAGTATTACATTAGTACAACACTACCCGAAAGAAATACCCGTGATATTATTATCTTTGTCAATCCTGATTTCTTTTATTGCGGATCGCCAGAGTGTGCGCTTTTCTTCACGGGTTAGCGTATCATAGATTTCTTTGAAATTGTTATTTAAAATTGATTCAACAGCAGAAAAGTCCGGGGGATTTTCCTTTTGTAGTTCTGGAATTTGTTTCAATGCTGATGTGTATATCTGGTAATCTTTTTTATATTCTTCAAGGTCTATAAGATCATTTACATATAATTCCTTCAATTTTTGCAGTTTGTGTTTGATCGCAGCTTTATCAGAGCTTGACATTGTACGTTTTTTCTTTGCGGTTTTCACTTCCCAGTCCAGCTTGCATTGCTTGATTTCTGCTGCAAGGTTGGCAAAAAGCCATTCTTCCAGATAGTCTTCACGGATTTCTTTTTTATGATTGCACCTGCCGCGCTGAAAATGCTGATTGCAGCGGTAATAGTATAATTTATTGCGTTTAGAGGATACACGTCCTACGAGGTTACAGTTACATTCTGCACATTTCAGAATGGAAGTAAATATATATACCCTGCCTGATGGGGCAGACCGGGCATTTCTGGAAAGAAGCGTCTGCACCCGTTCAAATTGTTCCTTGCTGATGATGGGAGGGCAGAAATTGTCATTGTATCTGCCGCCACGGTCATATACGCCTGTGTACAGCCTTTCAGAAAGCAAATGCCGGAAAGCGGAATCGCCCCAGTTTACCCCGTATCTTTCCCGGATATACTTTTTTGTTGCACGCTGGGAAATGACGCTTTCAAAATAATTATATGCGTCTTGCACAATTTCAGCGTTTTTAGGGACGATTTCAAGCCGCTTTTCGCTGTTCGTTGCGTACCCGAAAGGACAGTTCCCCGAAAGCACTGTGCCGTGTGCGATTTTGCTGTCAAAAACAACGTCTATCCGTTCTCCGTCAATGTCAGCTTCATTCTGTGCTATGGATAGTTTTACATTGATATACAGCCGCCCATTTGCGGTAGAAGTGTTGTATTCTTCATCACTTGTGATCCAGTTGCAGTTGTGGGCTTCCAATATTTCCATGACTTTGTAATAGTCGGCAACGGACCGGAACCAACGATCAAGTCGACAGAACAGCAGGACATCTATTTCATCACGTTTGACTGCCTCCATCATTCTTTGAAATTCAGCCCTTTTATGCATATTCTTCCTTGCGGTTTTGGCGGCGTCAATATATATGCCTGCAATCAGCCAGCCCCGTTCTTTTGCGTATGCTTCCAGACGTTCTTGCTGCGCTTCCAGCGAGAGGCCCTTTATCTTTTGTTCTTCTCCGGATACGCGGATATATAACGCAGCACGCACGAGGCTTGTGACTGTTTCGTTTTTTCTCATGTGAATACCTCCGATCTGTCGAAAAATATTGAAAAAAATAGTTGTCCGTGATAAACTGCCTGTATGGGCGTTATCAAGATGGTAGGCGGTTAGCCCTCTGCGGAGGGACTGTGACCCTCCGTTTACATAGAAACCCGCAAGGGAATCTGGGAAAGGAGGGCTAAGCCATATGGATATTTTGGGACTTATTGCGGTGTTGAGCTTCGGCTTGACCTGCTTTGGAATCGGATACTCAATTGGTAAAGATAGTAATAAGACACTAAAATAGCCGCCCTGTCCGGAAAACTGTGCGGCTATTTTAGCTAAACATCAACCGGGCTAACCGTCTATCGGTAACGCCCTTTTCATGTAATTGACTGTTATAATTACTTCTAACAACCTAAATATAGCACAGTATCAAGTAAATTTCAAGTTCTTTCCGCTGGTTCCATGCAGTTTATTCAATTTTATTATTTCCTTGGATTTCCCGTTTGAAGGTGTTATAATAACAAGTGCAAACAGTGTAAGTTGTATCTGGTATAGATCATATACGCTTTGCGCCACGGCAGCAGTGTTCTGAGCACTGCTGCCGTATTTTGATTTTGTTAGATTATTTCTTCCATATTGGAAAGCGTATTAGATTTTTTATATTTGTCTTTTACCATATCCATAGTTTGCAAAATATAATTTTGTCCTTGCTCATTCAATGTGCGAAAGTCAGAGAGCAGCATTTCTTCCCTGGAAGATAGATGATATGTATGTATTTGTTCGGTATCCCAACCCATCAATACACAAGGTGAAATATTTAAAATAGTTGCTATATTTTCTATAATGTTTGATGGGATGTTAGTTATGACGTTTGTTTCGTATTTGTATAATGTTTGCTTGGAAACACCAACTTTTTTTGCTAAATCCGTTTGAGAAATTCCGAGATACTCTCGTTCACATCTTATTCGTTCACCAACTGTCATATTTCCTCCTAATTAAAGATATTTCATATTATAACACAAAAAAGTTACAAGTCAAGAAAAAAATAACTTGACAAGTTACAATATACTGATATAATTATAGTAACTTATGGAGTTACAAACATGAAAGGAGGAATTTGTAGGATGGTGGATACAAATGAATTGCGTGGAATTATTGCTAAAAATGGGAAAACACAAACAGATGTTGCGAAAATGTTAAACATTACACCAAAAACTTTTTATAGCAGAATGAAGAAGGGTGTTTTTGGGAGCGATGAAATTCAAATTATGATTAATGAATTAAATATAAATAATCCTATGGAAATTTTTTTTGTCGCAGAAGTAACTTTATAAGTTACTTCTGATACATAAAAACTGCTACCAAAGCAGAAGAAATTCAATGGCAGCAGTATGTATAATATTAAATCCAAAAATCATCAATTTTATTCTCACTAGGGTATAAACGGCATATCTCACGGTGAAGTGAATGTCCCAAGTGAGCAATAGAAGAATGAAGCGTTAAACATTTCTGATTACCTAAAGGGATATCAGAAGCAGAAACAAAAGGTGCAACAAGTTGAATCAATTCCGTTTTGGTACGTGGTGCTTTTGTATTAGGTGGCAAAAAATTTCTAATATCTTTCATGTACAGGTAAGAAAGTAAAACAGCAGTGTCGGTTACTTCTTGGGCAAGATTATTAGAAAGAAGCTTGTCTGCAAAAACAGAATCAAAAAGCATTTGCCCGGAATTGTCATTTTTGCAAGCATAACAAAAGTTTCCAAATGTTTTTTGCTCGTCTTCTGTAAGTACTCTGGTTATTAGTTCCATTGCTTCTTTTTTGGTGAGGACAACAGAAGTGGCAGAGCAAACAGGACAACCGAGATCAAACTGATTCAGTTCATAAGCAAGCCGGTAAATATGTTTGCAGGGCAGACCACGGCGGGAAAAGTCTACGCAGGTGCAACTGTTTAATGTTGTTGAATAAGCAGAAGACCTAGAACCTTTAAAATTTCCAGAACATAAAACGGGGTCAATAGAAACAGGAGTTAATTTTGCAGTAATGGCACTCTTTTGACGTTTGATTTGTTCAGAGTCAGAGTGAATGGAGGCATTCCACTCTTCGTTAAAATTCATAGAAACATGTCCTTTCTTATGTACTCGGCTGTTGCAGCAGCCTGTGACTACAGTATAAAGGGAAAAGGGACAAAAAACAATAGTAAATCGTTATGGTATTTAATACAGCAGAACAAAGCTGCAAAAAGAAAGGGGTTGTGAGGGAAGTGGATGCAGACTATACATTTAGTATGTCAGAAGAAATATCAGAAAAGGAACTGGAAAAAGTGCCGGAAATTGAAAGAAAGCTTTGCTTGTATTTTATGGAGCATAACAAGGAACAGAAAATCATTGAAATACGACCCGGAAACGGTGAATGTATATCGTTGCATGGGGCGCAGGATGTAGAAAATTTTATTCAGGCTATTCGAGATTATAGCCGTAAAGTGTTTTAACTTCAATGGTTTTCCTCTTGGCGGGCGCTTGAGGTGGCGTTCGGAAAGGTACTGGGTGTATACGTTTTTCGCTTCTAATTCAGACAGCTTCAGATAAGCATAGATTACCAGTGTGAAATGATAACAGTTGCAAATACCAACAACGTAAAAAGATATCGATATGAGGGACAGGCATAGAAGGGAAATGAAGATGGCGGAAATAAAAAAACAATGCGCTATCGAATATCGGAAAAGCATTCAATCGGATGATCCGGTCGCATATGTAGAAGCGACATTGAAATTTGAGGGACTGATGGATGCAAGGACGGAAGAACTGCACAGGATTTTCAACAAATTTTATGAACAGGTTGAAGCAGCTGTTCATAAAGAAACCGATTTTGCGCACAGAAGCAACCAGAACGAGAATGAAACGAAAAAAAGGCGGGTCCTCACATACAAAGACGGAAGACCCAGTTTTGAAGATAAAGAAGTATAGTTATTTCTTCTTTTTCTTCATAATTTCCAGAATATCGGCAGCAGAAGAACAAATGCCAGCAGAAAGAACGGGAACGGCACAAGTATAAATGTTATCGTCACTTGCGCAGTGCCACATACAATCAGAACTGCAATAGATTTTCTTTGTTGCCGTACTCATAAGCGGGCAGAACTGCTTTTGAAATTCCATAAGATACCCCCCCCCCTTTGCTATGTATTTCAGCCGTGCAGGGCTGATGAAATAATTATAGCAGAGGGGAAGAAAAAAGGAAGATGGGAGGTGAAACGGTGGTTGAAGCAGAAACAAAAACGGACTTTATCGGAATTTCATCAACGATAACGAAAAAAGGGCGTGACGGGTGTATTCAGGTATTCACGCAAGTACAGGGTATGCCAGTAACAGACAAGGAGCTGGCAGAACTAAGAAGACTGCAGGAAGAAGCGGCAACGAAAGTTGATGAAATGCTGAAAGAATAAAACCCCGGCAAAAGCCGGGGCTGGGAAGTGAAACAGAAAGCCTATTCCTGCTTGTAAACCATTTCACAGCCGCACTTTTTACAGCGGCCGTCAATGGTTCCGGTAAAAGGGAAATTTATAGTTTTGCGCAGCTTATTACAATCATAGCAAAACCATGAACCACACTCTAAAACAGTGGGCGTTCCTGTTTTCCTGTCAAAAACAGAAAAGCATTTGCCTTTACTCAAAATTACACCCCCTTTGCTGATATGTTTCAGCCGTGCAGGGCTGATGAAACAATTATAACAGAGGAAAAAAGGAAGATGGGAGGTGGAAAAGGTGAAAGTAACAAAGCGGGAAGCAATGAACACGATTGATTTTGAAAGAGCATTTATATCATTGCAGGCATTAACAAAACCGATAAGGCTGGGACACAAAATGCGGATAGTGATTGATTATGACAGCAGTGTAAGGTATATCAAAATGAACTATCTGGATATAAACAAAGAAACAGAAACGGAAAGCCTGCCAGACAATATGCAGTTTGATTACAAAAGAGAAAATGGAGGTATAAGCAGGGAATATGAGGAGCTAGTGACGGGAAGCGGCTGGCTGAAACGGGAGTATTGCGAAAGTCACATGAAAAGCGTGTTTGAAATGCTGGGGATAAAGGGACTTGCGGGAAAAGTCCGGGTAATAGTGGACTACGACCCGGACAAAGAGAAAGTTTCAATCGGGCATTTCAATCCTGATGAAGCAGAGGAAAACGGCGGGAGGTAAACATTTGAAAAGATTTTTGTACAACAATTTCCTGCGGTACATTCTGGCAGTTATTCCACGGTTGCAGTATTCAGAATACGGAACGCCAAAGACCGGGCAAAAGTGGGTTGCTATATGGTTTTCGTGGTTTGGTCATGTGTTTTGGCAAAAACACTATTTATTAGACCCTAAAGACCGCAATTTCTGAAAATCAGAACAACCGCAAGGGCAGACAGGCAAAATTTGAATATCAGAGTACAAACGGACTTCGCGACCGCAGGAAATGCAGATATAGTCACCTTTGCCGGGCTGTTTGCCAGATTTGATGTATTTCAAGGGAATCACCCTCTTTACTATGTATTTCAGCCGTGTAGGGCTGATGAAACAATTATACCAAAGGGAAAGGACGCTGAAAAGCGGAACCGTAAGCCGGACGCGGCAGCAATATAGAAAACCCCGCCTTGTGCGGGGCAGCACTGCAGGAATGGAGGTGGACACATGGAAACAGGAAAAGAAAAGATTCAGCCCGTCATAACGGGTACATTTCCGGCACAGCGGTTTTTTGATACGCTGGCAGCGATATTATCACGCCGTGAAAATGTAACAATCACAGTGAAAGTGACACAAGAAGAAAAGCAGAAAACAGCTGTATAGAACAAAAGAAACAACTGTCTTAATAAAAAATACATAAAAAATCAAAAGGAGGCAATCCACAAATGGCAATAGAACGCAACAAAACCATATTTCGTAAGGAGATTACAAACTATGATCCGGATGCATATGCAAGTTTACAATTAAAGATTTCAGGCATCAGCAAGGATACAGAAGAGGAGATAAGGAAAGGGTATTTAGAGTTTTGGGAGTGGACGAAGGCAAAGATACAGGATGAAATATCATGTGGGGCATCAGGGGCTTAATGATGCAGACAAAATAAGAAATAGAAAGGGTGGAGCGAGATGAAAATTAAAGGAAACAAGATGCAACAGGGCATCAAGATTAAAGCAGTAGGATTAACCGAAAAAGAAAGAAAAATTATGAAGAAGGCAATAAGGGAAATTGAATACGGGAGAAAAAAAGACAATTGCCAACGTCTCCCGTATTCAATGGAACTAAAGTAAATTGGAACTCATGTGAACAGCTTTGGACATGGCGGCAGAGAGTTCGGATTCGTTATCCGGAGGATAAATCGGTTCAAATTCAATACTCTCTGCCGGATCACATGTGCAAAGAGCACGAAGCAGGGAAATAAAGGAACAGCGACCACTTAAAATAAATGGATAGGAAAGGGTAAGAAAATGAGAGTGAATAGAGAAGTTAGAATAAAAACAAAACATATAAAGGTTGGGGACAGAATCAGGGTAAAGCTTCCAAAGAAATGTCATATGGCAACCGCCATCAGGGAAGAGGGGGACGGGATGCTCTTCCTGTTCGACGAGTATCTTGACGAAGCGCACCAAATGAACAGCAGAAACAGCACTGACGGGGGATACGATGCATCTGAAATGCGGAAGTTTCTTCGGGAGCTGACAGAAGCATTCCCGGAAAAACTCAGAAAACGCATGGCGGCATTTGAAAACGGAGACTTATTGCGTCTTCTGACAATAACGGAAATGTGCGGCGTGGATGAAAATTTTAACCGCTGCGAGGGACAGATTGAATGGATGAAAGACAACAGGCGTCGCATTGCGTGTCGGAAAGGCGAAGAATACGAGTGCGGTTGGACGTCAACCGTTGTTTCGGGCGCTAACTTTGCCTATGTCAACGGCAGCGGCTTTGCGAACTGTCGCAACGCTTCCTATCCGCTTGGCGTTCGCCCGGCTTTCAAAATCTTGTATCCTTAATCACCGCCGACAGGCGGCAACAGATCAAAATAACAGAGAAATGCAGAGGAGGCAGCGGATGGAACATATTAGCTTGCAAGACATGATAAATGCCGGCATGGCGCATATAAAAACAGGAGTTCATGGGGAAGACTCAGCATCAACCGATACAGGAAATCGCTCAGTGTCAGCCAATACAGGAAATCGCTCAGTGTCAGCCAACACAGGAGTATACTCAGTGTCAGCCAACACAGGAGAATATTCAGCGTCGTTCAATACAGGAAATCGCTCAGCGTCAGCCAACACAGGAGAATATTCAGCGTCAATCAATAAAGGAAATCGCTCGGCGTCAATCAATACAGGAGTATGCTCGGTGTCAACCAATACAGGAAATCGCTCAGCGTCAATCAATACAGGAGAATATTCAGCGGCAGTCGTCGAAGGAAAGGAAAGCGTTGCAGCGGCAATCGGATATAAGAGCGGGGCAAAAGGCTCCCTTGGAAGCTTCCTTGTTTTGGCGGATTGGATAGAAACAAACGGGGAAAAGCATATTGTCGATGTAAAATCCGTAAAAGTGGACGGAGAAAAAATTAAGCCGGGAGTGTTTTACACAATGAAAGATGGAGAAATTGTAGAAGAGGATGCACCGTCATGAAGCTGCATCGGATAGGAACCGAAAAAAGCTTTTTTAACAGGGAGGATGGAAAAATGAGATACAGAGGGCTCGAACGGCACAACAGAACTGGAAAAAGGGAATACAATACATTGCCGGGATTTGACGGGGAAACAGTAAAAGTGAGGCTGGCGGGCGTGGTTGTTTTTCGATGGATGGCCCCGGACGGAATCACACATCAGCTTTTGCCATGCGTGAACGAAAAAGGCATTGCCGACCCGAGCCGCATGGAAATCATCGGAACGGTTGCGGAAAGGGCGGTGCGCAAGGGTGAAAGCGAGAGCCAAAAGCAGTAGCGCGTCTTGTCCTATATGGGTGCAGGGCGATTATATAAAAGAACCGCCGATCAGACCGGCGGACGGGGCGAAACGCCCCGTGGGGCATTACATAGACAAGGGCGGTTATCCGGGTGCAAATGTGTACGAGATCATACCGGAAACGCTGTGCAAGGACACCGGAAGCTTCGACCGCTGCGGAAAAAGCATATTTGAAAGGGACCTCCTTTTGTATGAAACGGAAACGGAGTTCGGATATTTCCTCGTATGGGACGTCGGACGGGCGGCGGACATTGTAAGCGGAGAAATTATACAGGTACCAAAACTGCCGCGGGAAAATATAAAAATCATAGGGAATACGCTGGACTTCCCGGATTTTATTGACGCAAT
>CAJUBQ010000147.1 GCA_910584595.1 uncultured Eubacterium sp. | reverse complement strand
ATGATAAATTTATAAAAATTTTACTGGAATCTGTCTGCCTTCCTATGTTATAGTAAATATGTATGTGTTCACGCCAGCACAAGTTATGTAAATTAGAATATAGAAAGAAGATGGAAGCATGACAAAAATTGATATTATCTCAGGATTTTTAGGTGCAGGAAAGACGACGCTCATTAAAAAGATGATCGAAGAAGTTTTTCAGGGACAAAAAATCGTGCTGATTGAAAATGAGTTTGGCGAAGTAGGAATCGACGGCGGATTTTTAAAAGATGCCGGCATTGAGATTACAGAGATGAATTCCGGCTGTATCTGCTGTTCTTTGGTCGGTGATTTTGATAAGAATCTTAAGGAAGTATTGGAAAAATTCCAGCCGGACCGGATTATAATTGAACCATCCGGTGTTGGAAAATTATCAGATGTTATGAAATCTGTAATTGATCTGGAAAAAGAACGGGATGTAAAATTGAATGCTTTAGTGACAGTTGTGAATGCAGCAAAGGCTTTAAAACAGATGAAAGCTTTTGGAGAGTTTTTTAACAATCAGATTGAATTTGCAACAACGATTGTGCTGAGCAGAACCCAGAATGTATCACAGGATAAACTGGAACTTTGTGTAAAGCAGATACAGGCATTAAATGATAAAGCCGCAGTTATTACGACGCCATGGGATGACATTCGAGGGGATGCCATTTTAAAAGTCATGGAGCAAAGTGATTCTATGGAAATGGAGCTGCTGGCAGAGGCGCGGCATGAAAAAGAAGCGGCAGAACATGCGCATCATCATGACCATGGCCATGAAGACCATGCACATCATGAAGACGGTCATGGTCATGAAGACCATGCACATCATCATGATGGTCACAGTCACGAAGAGCATGATTGTGAGAATCATGAGGATCACAGTCACGAAGACCATGCACATCATCATGAAGAGCATGGTCACGGGGAACATGCGCATCATCACCACCATGCGGATGAAATCTTTACAAGCTGGGGCAGGGAAACGCCGCATAAATATGAGAAAGCTGTGATTGAGCAGGCTTTAAAAAAGCTGTCTGAAACGGACGACTATGGAACGGTGCTTCGTGCAAAAGGAATGGTAGAGGCGACAGACGGCTCCTGGATTTATTTTGATATGGTTCCGGGTGAGTATGAGCTTCGTGAAGGGCAGCCGGAGTATACCGGACGTCTTTGCGTGATTGGCTGTGACCTGGCGCAGGAGAGGCTTTTAGAATTATTTGAATTGTAATCGGTTGCGATTTTGCTGAAAGGAAGCTGGCTTATGGAGGAAATTCCAGTATATTTGTTTACAGGTTTTATGGATAGCGGCAAAACATCTTTGATTCATGAGACATTATATGATAATGAATTTGGCAAGGATGCAAGAAATCTGGTGATTTGCTGTGAAGATGGAGAGGTGGAATATGAAGAGGCAAAGCTTCATACCATCTCAGGGCATCTTGCCATGATCGAAGAGCAGGAGGAGTTTACCGAAGAAAAATTAGAGCAGTTAAATGAAAAGTACCATCCGCAGCAGGTTTTTATAGAATATAACGGTACGTGGGAAGTTGGACCGTTTCTGGAAATGAAGCTGCCGAAAGGATGGGAAATTGTGCAGTCATTGGCGACGGTAGATGCAGATACGTTTGAAATGTATCTGGCAAATATGCGGGCGATGATGATGGAGCAGCTGTTTTCTGTCGATGTGGTTATTTTTAACCGATGTGACGACGATACGCCGAGAGGAAAGTTTCGCAGGACGGTCAAAGCTTTAAATCGAAGGGCGCAGATTGTCTATGAGCGAAAAGACGGTACGATTGACGACCGTGATATGGAAGAGCTGCCGTTTGATTTGAACGCAGAGGTTATTGATCTTTCTGACGCGGATTATGGTATCTGGTATTTGGACGCCATGGACAATCCAAAAAAATATGAGGGAAAGAAAATTCATTTTCTGGCGCTGGTCTATCGTCCGGAACATAAGATAAAACGTGGTGTTTTTGTACCGGGACGTTTTGCCATGACGTGCTGTGAAGCCGATATCCAGTTTATTGGATTTAAGTGTAAATACGATCAGGCGGATCAGATTGCGCATCGTTCCTGGATTGATATTACGGCTGAGGTGAAGTATGAGTTTGCCATGGAGTACCGGGGAAAAGGTCCGGTATTGTATCCGGTTTCGATAAAACCTGCAGAGAAGCCGGAAGATGAACTTGTCTATTTTTCCTAGAGGTTTTACGTCCTGGTTATTTTGAAGGATCAGTGATAATCTATACTGACGAGCAGTAAACTTTGCCAATAACGCCGACTCACGAGCATTTGCTGTCTCAGGTTATATGGCAAAGTTTATCTCTCGTGAGTATAACACGGTAACAGATATAAATGAAGGATAAAAAAGGATAAGAAATGGAGGATGCTATGTTTCCAATAGTAAAAAAAGAATTATTGGCAGATAAGATCTATCTGATGGTTGTGAAAGCGCCGCGTGTGGCAAAATCATGCCTGCCGGGTCAGTTTGTAATCGTCAAGATGGATGAAGAGGGCGAGCGTATTCCGCTGACGATTTGCGATTATGATCGAAAAGCCGGTACGGTTACCATTGTTTTTCAGACAGTCGGTTATTCTACGGAGCGTATGAAGGAATTGAACGAGGGCGATTGTTTTCGTGATTTCGTCGGGCCGCTTGGCTGTGTGTCCGATATTTGTGAAGAGAAAAATCTGGAAGAAACAAAGAAAAAACATATTGTATTTATCGCAGGCGGCGTAGGAACAGCGCCGGTTTATCCGCAGGTGAAATGGCTCAAAGAACATGGCGTGGACTGTGATGTTATTATGGGAGCCAGAAACAAAGATCTGTTGTTTTATGTAGAAGAAATGAAAGCGGTAGCTACTAATTTATATGTGACGACAGATGATGGTACATATGGTTTTCACGGTATGGGTACGGATCAGCTGCAGGCATTGGCAGATGAAGGGAAAACATACGATCACTGTGTAGCGATTGGGCCAATGATTATGATGAAATTTGTCTGTGTTTTGACAAAAAAACTGGGAATACCAACAATTGTATCTATGAATCCGATTATGGTAGACGGTACAGGAATGTGCGGTGCATGTCGGTTGATTGTCGGCGGAGAAGTTAAGTTTGCATGTGTAGACGGGCCGGAGTTTGACGGACATCTTGTAGATTTCGATTTGGCGATGAAGCGTCAGCAGCAGTATAAGACACAGGAAGGCAGAGCAATGCTGAAGCTGGAAGAGGGAGACACCCATCACGGCGGATGTGGAATGTGCGGAGGTGATAAATAATGGACGTAATGAAAAGAGTGCCGATCAAAGAACAGGAGCCACAGGTTCGTGCGGCAAATTTTGAAGAAGTATGTCTTGGCTATTCAAAAGAAGAGGCGATGGAAGAGGCATCCAGATGTTTAAATTGTAAAAATGCGCAATGTGTCAAAGGGTGTCCGGTAGGCATTGATATTCCTGCATTTATCCAACAGGTCAAAGAGGGTAATATTGAGAAATCATATCAGGTCATTGCAGAATCATCGGCATTGCCTGCAGTATGCGGCCGCGTCTGTCCACAGGAATCCCAGTGTGAAGGGAAATGTATCCGTGGAATCAAAGGCGAACCGGTATCGATTGGCAAGCTGGAGCGTTTTACGGCTGACTGGGCAGGAGAAAACGGTATCAAACCTGCGCCTGCTTCTTCAAAAAACGGCCATAAAGTGGCAGTCATTGGTTCCGGCCCGGCCGGGCTTACCTGTGCCGGCGATCTGGCCAGACTTGGTTATGACGTAACTATTTTTGAGGCGCTGCATGAGGCTGGTGGCGTACTGGTATATGGAATTCCTGAGTTCCGTCTGCCAAAAGAACGTGTGGTAGCGCAGGAAGTAGAAAATGTAAAGTCGCTTGGCGTGAAAATTGAAACAAACGTTGTAATAGGAAAAGCAGTAACGATTGATGAGTTAATGGAAGAAGAAGGATTCGAAGCAGTATTTATCGGTTCCGGTGCGGGACTGCCTAAATTTATGGGCATTCCTGGCGAGCAGGCAAACGGTGTATTTTCCGCGAATGAATTTTTAACGCGCAACAATCTGATGAAATCGTTCAAAGACTACGATACGCCAATTTCAGAAGGAAAGAAAGTCGTTGTAGTCGGCGGCGGCAACGTAGCAATGGATGCTGCCAGGACGGCTCTGCGTCTGGGTGCGGAAGTGCATATCGTATACCGCAGAAGCGAAGCCGAGCTTCCGGCCAGAGTAGAAGAAGTGCATCATGCAAAAGAAGAAGGCATTATTTTTGACCTGCTTCAGAATCCAAAAGAGATACTGGTAGATGAAAATGGCTGGGTGAAAGGTATCCGTATTATCAAAATGGAACTTGGTGAACCAGATGAATCCGGCAGAAGAAGACCGGTAGAAGTGCCTGGCTCGGAATATGAGATTGCATGTGATACAGTCATTATGTCACTGGGAACTTCGCCAAATCCGCTGATATCATCTACAACGAGCGGACTGGATACAAACCGCTGGCAGTGTATTGTTGCAAAAGAAGAAAATGGCCAGACTTCAAAACCTGGAGTTTTTGCCGGAGGGGATGCAGTAACAGGCGCGGCTACGGTTATCCTTGCAATGGGAGCAGGAAAAGCGGCCGCACAGGGGATTCATGAATATTTGACGCAAAAATGAATATTATAAAATAAAATGGTTGATTATCTCAAAAAGCCTTGATATGCCGCTCGAAATCCTGCAAGCTTCAATATCAGTACAGCATTGAGAGAATAAATCAAAACTGAATACGACACAGACACGGCGTTTCTCTATCCCTTAGCCTTAACTTGACCCACAAGTTTATGTGGATATCCTATAGTTTCTATGCTATACTAAAGAAAAAGAGGTGATCCATATGACGGCAGAATATACGAATTGGGAAACGGAATTTGTAGATGCAAAATTTGTTGATCAGCGTTTGAAAACACGTTTTTTTAAGATTATGGACGCATTTGCTGCAACACCGGATAAATCCACCTGGGCGGCAGCCGGATCCAGAAGTTCTGCAAAGGCAGCGTATCGCTTCTTTAGTAATAAGGATGTATCCAGGGACGAACTGTTGGATAGTGTATCCAGGGCAACCATAGAAAAAATGAAGCATGCGGATGCAGAGTGGATCCTGGCAGTTCAGGATACCACATCTGTTGGATTTGGAAACCGGAAAGCAATCAAAGGAATGGGACACCATTGCAGTGCTGAACAAAGGGGAATGCTTGTGCATTCCTGTATAGCTGTCACAGCCCAGGGGATTCCCCTGGGCCTTCTTTATCAGGAAATACATACGAGGGATGTACGCAGGGATGACTCCGCAACAAAAGATGAAAAACGTTCCAGGCCAATAGAAGAAAAAGAGAGCTGCCGATGGATTCATACAATGAACGAAACACATCAGAGGGTTCCAAAAGATATTCCGGTATTGACAGTATGTGACCGTGAAGGGGATTTTTATGAATTATTTTCGGAAGCTGCAGATCTGGGTGAAAATTTTCTTATCCGAATTCCTGAAACATATACACTGAAAGAGGCGATTTATGATTTAGGGATTCTTGGTGGGATGAAAGGCGCTCCGAGCGATGGTATGCCCGGAGCACGTTCTATTTGGCAGGGATTAGAGGTGCTTTGCTCATTACTCACTTATCGAAACTACATGTTATAATTATGGGTCAAGTTAAGAGCAAATCTGGGGGATTAAGATATTTCATTTATTTTGCTGTTTCGTTTGTTGTTGAGATTATTATATATCTATTGCGGCCTATAGTCAATGTGTAAACATACACAATTATTGCACCCTATAATACATTAAATTTGTGCAAAATGCATATTGCGCCCTATATTTTAATATAAAAAAATAAGACGCAGTTATTCGCATCTTATTTTAACAAATTATTCTAATTTATCTGATTCTATTTTTGCGTCGGCAGCAGTTAAAAAAAACTTTGCCATACTCATTCCTGCTTTTTCAGCAGCTTTTTTATATCTGGCTTTTTCGCCCTTTTTCACGCGAAACTTAATTTCCTCAAGATTTTCTCGTATATATTTTTGGGTTGCTTTATTTTGTGCTGGTGTATATCTACTTTTCTTTTCTTCTGGCAAATTATCACCTTCTTTCAATTAATAGCTATTAATTTATTATATCACATATGATTATAGGGAGCAATAGATATATAATAATCTCAACAAATAAAACAACAGCAACAAACAACAGCGCCTTGGCAATTGAATAGGCTTTACACTCTCAGCCACATGCGCTATAATGATTGTATCAGATAACAACTGCATCAATCATAAAGGCGGTGAGAATATGGAGGTATTAGAGGAAATGAACAACGGAGAAATTATACAAAAAGGACTTGAAGATTTCAAAAATATTCAGCGTTATATGCGGTTTGCAAAAAAAGAAAATGCTACTGAGACATATGAGGAATTAAAAGAGCAATACTCTTCTTTGAAAGCGTTACTCAACAGCCTTGGTGTAAATATGACAGATATTGATAAGATAAAAGAATAACAACCACATAACCCACTAAACCAAAGTGTAAAGTCTATTGAATTGTCAATATGCTTTACACTTTTTGTTTAGGGAGGTTATGACATGAATAAATATTTTGAAAATATCAGAACGCTTGAGGAATTAAGAAAGCAGTACAAAGAATTATGAAAGCTGCATCACCCTGATAATGGTGGAAATCTGGAAACAATGCAGGAGATTAATGCTGAATATGACAGACTTTTTAAGATTCTGAAAGATCAGCATGAAAATAACTGCCCTGTGAACATTGCCATTCCTAAATGCTTCTCTCTCTATCATGCGGATATGCAGGAACTTGAAACAAAGGCGTGGACAGCACAGACCATGCTGTACGGACATTTCGCGGAGCAGTTCGGAAAAGCAAGCGCTTGTGTCGGTTGCGGACAATGTGAAAAAATGTGTCCCCGGCATCTCCCTGTCAGGGAATGGCTGAAACAAGTAGCAGAAAGATTTGAGGGAAGATTTCTGCGATAAAGAACGGCAGTGATGCCGCTCTTTTGTTTTACCGGGTGCAGCAGAATTGTAGCAATGTATGGATGATTGCAGATTTAAATATATATTTTGCTTGACATAGTTCGTTTCATAGTCCACAATGGAGACAGATAGTTGAAAGAGACGGGAGATGTCTTTAAATTTGGGATAAATTTTTCCTATTATGATTTTATTAAATGGAATATGCGCCAAATAGAATAAGGGAATGATATTGAAAGTGTAGAGCAGATAAAAAGGAAGGAATCATAATGTATAAAGGATTTAACGTTGTCATTAATGACAAAGAAGAATTTCAGGACTATTATGAAGCGGGTTCAAGTTTATTTGATAAACAAAAGGAGTTTATAAGAAAAAATTTAGAGGTGTACATAAAACCGGACGGTTATTTAAGTCAGGAAAAGATGGAAGGTGATTGGTTTCCAAAGACCGATGCACATGTATTTTTGTCACATTCACACCAGGATATAGATTTTGTAATAGCATTTGCCGGTTGGCTGAAAGAAAAATTTGATATTACGGCATTTATCGATTCCCTGATATGGGAGAATTCTGATGATCTTTTAAGATTAATTGACGAGTATTATTGTGTTTCAAGCCGATACGAAGATGGAAGAATAAAAACGTTTGGTTACAATCTGAGAAATAAATCTACAAGTAATGTTCATATGATATTGTATACGGCATTGATGAAAATGATTGACCAGACAGAATGTTTAATGTTTATCAATACGCCGTCGTCCATACAGTGGTCGGATATGCTTTCGCAAACATCAGCTACGTTATCGCCATGGATTTATGGCGAGTTGCTTGCTTCAAAACTTATCAGAAACAGATCTAAAATAAAACATAGACAACAAATTGATAAAACGTATATGGAGCGTGTAGAAGAAAGCGCTAGACTGGATGTGGAATACATTTCTGATACTAAACATTTGATTGATATTACGGACAAAGATCTGCTTGAGTTTAAGGAAAAGGCAGCAAATAAAAATAAATTTGACGCATTAGATACCCTTTATCGGTTAACAGAAAATAAACAAAGAGATTTAAGGTTTGAATATGAATTGGAATAAAATGAAGATATGCAAATTCAGTTGATAACTCCGAGCAGGGCAAAAAATCAAAATATGCAATATTATTTCATTGCTTTCGCTTTTGAAGAAAATCAGTGAAATAACGAATGTAATGGTGCAGACTGTTTTAAACTGTTCAGAGATTGGTTTTAGTGGAAAGGGGGTTAAAAATGATGACTGTTGAATTGTGGAATGCGATCATTGCAGCAAGTACATCAATATTTGTGGTCATACTGTCTCAAACACTGATAAGTAACAGAGAAAAAAAGAAAGCGCTAAATGATGAAAAAAGTCATCTTTGCAGGCTCTATATGGAACCAATCAGATTTATGTTGGCAGAAAATTACTATCGTATCTATGAAATTTTGAAGGAAGATAAAAGAAGAAAAGATCTTTTATCTGTGAATGACCCAATAGATATTCTGGATAAAGATGAAGATTGGTTTGCAGGTGATGGTTGTTATCTGCTTTCCTCATGTTATTTAACAGGCTGTCTTTTTGCTTATTTACAGAACATTCGAAATGGTATGCCTTTTATAAAACATTTTCACCATAACGATACAGAGATTTTGGAACTCATGAATAAACTGGTAGTAGATTTCAGTAAAAATCTAAACATTTTTTATGTGATGCAGATGAATATAGGAAAGGAGTTTTATATAAAGAACCACTACTTTACAACTTTATAAATGATGCCCCTGTTTCTGAATTAGCTGTTTTAAGGCATTTATTAAGGCTTTTGATTTTATGCTGGTTTCGACTTTTTCTACGAAAATGGCATAAAATACCTGCTGGCGAATCTGTTCGCTTAGCGC
>CAJUBQ010000146.1 GCA_910584595.1 uncultured Eubacterium sp. | reverse complement strand
CATACCGCAAAATTGTCCAAATATCAAGCAGACACTACACTAGTGTAGTGACCGCTTGTAAATTATGGTAATTTATCTGGTGATTTTACTCCTTGGATTCTTCATATTTGGGATAAAGGGAAATAAGTTTTGTACGAGCCTGCGGTGTTGTAAATTGCCATGCCACTTTTTCGCAGTCTTCATTTCTTATCCGCTCCCATGCTGCTAATTCCAGCTGGATGGCTGCTATTGAATCCAACCGCCTGGCGAGACACTGCCTTGTCATTACATTAAGCTCAATTTCAGCAATGTTCAGCCAGCTCCCGTGTTTGGGTGTATAGTGGATTTCAAGCCGCCTGGCATAGCTGTGCGCCTCCTGTGCCGGATATTTTTTATACAGTGATCCAATTACATGGGTATTCAGATTATCCATAACCAAAATGATTTTTTCATTGCCAGGGTAACATTCTGTCAGGAGATATTTTATTTCTTCCGCCCAATCAAGCGCTGTCCGTGTTTTTCGGACATGGCTGCAGCACCAGCCGCGTAACGGCTCTGTAAAGATAAAAATACTGCAGGTCCCCTCCCGGATGTATTCCGAATCCATTTTCTGGTCGTCTCCAGGGCGCATGGGAAGCGGCTCACGGGTTTCACCAAGGCGCTGGTAAGGCTTTTCGTCCATGCACACGACTGGGAGGGACGGATCATACGGCATTTCATATATGTCAAGTATATCTTCCATGGCTGCGACAAATTCAGCGTTCTCCTTTGGCGGGATGCACCAGTAATCATTCATGTGGGGCCGGAGTTCGTTTTTTTTAGAGCAAGCCTGATCGCTTCGCGCCCGATCGGCTCATCAAGTTCCAGGCGGAATCACTGCGATAATAATAAATGCTCAGCTTACATTGCGCAAGAAATTAAACTATGTATAGATTCACATTTTTCTAAAATATAAAAATATACAATGTTCTTTGTCAAAGAAAAATTTATGCTCAATATGGACTCACTATAAAAGCCACTCCTGTCAATAAAAATAGGAATGGCTTAATTTTTATACTTTTCCCCTCAATATCACTTTTTATTTACATATTGAAACTATAATTTCATTGTGTAATTTTCTAGAATTTCTAATTTCATGTATAAGAATATCATCATTGCTGATATCTATAAAATACGTTATAATATCAGTGTTGTCCTACCGATACCTGGCAACAGGGGGAGGTGTTCAAGTTAGAATTTATCACTTCTTTTTTATTCTCTATCGCAGCAAGTGTAATCGCCTATTACATTTGCAAATGGCTAGATAGCGATGACAAGGACAAATAATAGCCTGGTGGGTGCTTTGCCACTTTAAAAAGAAAAGAAGAATCCCACGACTGTACGGCAATACGGTCATGGGATTTCATTCTTTGTCCAAGTGGACTTATCACTTCTTTTGCCTATTGGCAATTATATCATATGCAGAATTGATTTTCAATATGTATTTTTTGTTTATAAATCGGCTCTGTATGCGTTTTTCATATCTCCAATGTGTAATTATCCGTTTTGAACTTCTAAAAACGTCATACAAAGGCTTTTTCTGTTGTTTTCCCATACACTAAACCGAATACGGTTGATGCGTCTATTTCCTGTCAATATCAAACTCAAACGTCTTCATTCTCAATTCTATTAGTTTCTGATTGTAACCAGGCATTCTTGACATGTATTCCAGTGTACAGTTCTGATTATCAATAATTTCTATTATAGTTTCATCCGGTATCAGTAAATTTTCAGCGAATGTATTAGCTTCAGTTTCTATTTATGAATCAAGCAATAGTGTTTTATTACGGATAAAATAGCAATTGAGTTTTCTATGCATAATAGCGTGTCCAAGTTCGTGAGACGAATATTTAAATAAACAGCAATATCAAAAGGATTTCGGCTACCGCACTTTTTTACATAATAATCAACGATATGTTTTATGTTTTTATTCAAATATGTCCACCTGCTTTTTATTTTTATTTGGATTATATTTTTCCTTATTGATTGGTTTTAAACGTCTGAGCATAATTTCAACTTGTCCAAGAAACAGATCAAGATCATCGTCCGGTATATCATTTCCATCAAAATTTACCGGACCATCATCACGATTGGTTAATTTTCTTTTGAGACTGTTTAAATCTTTTGCGATGTCACGGTTATCTTTTTCAGAAAGACCATTCTGATCAACACCGTTTAATAAGTAATCCATGCTTACACCAAAATATTGAGCTACAGCATTTAATTTATCTGCATTGGGTGTAGTTTTGTCCCATTTTGTAATAGTGCCATTACCAAAACCGAGTTTTGCTTCGAGTGCTGTTAAACCCATACCTTGCTCATTTGCAAGATTTTTTATGCGTGTTTTTAATGACATAATGTTTACCTCCTTAGTTTTATAGAAAAAAATCTAAAAACATTATCGACAAATAGAATAGTATCTATTATACTGCATCTTAGATAGAAAAATATCTATCAGTTATGAACATTGTCTACATACAATATAGAATATTTTCTTGGAAAAGTCAATACTAATTAGAACAAATTCGTGAGTTGGCTATCGGAAATAATTACTATTTGAAAGTATGGATTAACAAAAGGAAGGTGATATACCACTTGAAAAATAAGAAATGGATAAAAAGTGAATGCCATGGATGTAAGTCATACAATCCAGAGTGTACGAGAGGGGTATGTAACCTGAATCCGTATGGAAAAGGTTATAAACCCCGAAAAAAGTTGGTTTTAAGTTCATATGAAATCAAAAATATGTTCAGAGATGCAAATTTGACATTCTGCTGAATTTTACAAATTAAAAAGGTGCAAAGCCTTGATAATTTAATAAGACTTTACACCTTTTGGTTAGTGGTTCGTTGCTGCTATTCAATTGTTACATTTCGTATTCTTCAGATGGAATTCCTAATGAAGATAATTTGTTCTTATAAATTTTTAATTGATACTCAAGTTCTGGATTATTTCCTGTGTCCGCTTTTTTAATGCGCTGCAAGTTTACATAATAATCAATCGTAACTTGTTTCAATTCATCAAGTGTCATTTCTTCTACCATCCTTTCACCGCCCTTTTGATTAATGAATTTATTATCTGCTTCTGCTGTTACAATCATTATAGCGGATTATGTAAAAGGTGTAAAGCCTTATTAAATTTTCAATGTGCTGTCCCGTGTTGTTTTGTTGTATCTTATGAGTTTGTATTACATCAGATTTTAGAGTAATTCTATTGATAAAATCACTATATTTTACATTAAATTTTTGTGTATATTTTACACTTGATTTTAGTGTAATTTGCAGTATAATAAGCTTGGAAAGG
Organism: uncultured Eubacterium sp.; assembly: GCA_910584595.1. Taxonomy (GTDB): domain Bacteria; phylum Bacillota; class Clostridia; order Lachnospirales; family Lachnospiraceae; genus Eubacterium_J. The sequence goes on along the minus strand of CAJUBQ010000146.1, from coordinate 5,720 downwards.
TAGGTGATTTTATTTGATTAAATACAAAATCAATTTAATATTAGCATTAAAAAATGCAGGTTATAATACTAATAAAATCAGAAAAGAAAAAATTTTTACTGAAGCACAATTACAACAAATGCGGGATAATAAGCTATTAACTCAAAAAGCTCTTAATAAAGTATGCTTTCTCTTAGACTGCCAACCAGGTGATATAATTGAATACATCCCCGATCCCCTGCAAAATCTCACTGATTCTTGAATCACAAGCCTTGTAATTTAACTGCAAGGCTTGTTTTTATTCATAATATTAATGCCCACTTACAAACTTCTTATAGATCGCCTGATTATAAATGTTCGTTTCTTTCCATTCCTTGTCAAATTTATTTTGTTTTATACGATTACCATTTTCATCATACGCAATAATAGAAACTTGGAATCTGTTATCATATAATCTTTCTACCCTTATGCGGCAATCGTTTATATAATATTCAAGTACATATACATCCAAACAGATAATGCATTGAATGTCTTTTGTATCCTCAAAAAATGCTTCATATGATGATTTATTTTTCATACCTACCAGCCCCTTTTATTTCTTTCCTTCCAGCCTAACAAGTACTGTGTTGTCATTTGCTGATATGATTTTTACGTTGTAATAGGATGTTAATGCTTTGTACTGTTTTTCATTTATGCGTTTCATTGTTCTATCTCCTGTTCTGTTATGATTGGTTTTTATATCCCGATGCCCTATTGTGGGCATTTCGTCTTAATTCTCAAAGACTCGTCAGGGGATTTATATTGCATATACTCTTACTGCTCTACGTATAATTATGAAATTATTGTTAACAGCTGTCAGTATGCACAGCCATTTTCAAGATAGAATTTTGTTTTCGCCGTTTCAGAATTTTTATAAAATTCTTGAACGTTGCCGCCAGATTCTAAAATTTCTTTAGCTGTTTTAATATCTCTTATAATGATTTCAAATGTTTCTTTATTGAAATACTTTACACTTGATACGCTCTTTTTTAATTCTTCCTTGATTTCTTTAAATGTCATATTGTTTACCTGCCTTTCGTTTTTTGTTACCGTCTTGTCAGGACGGTCATTGCTGACCGTTTCGGCTTATGCAATTGCTTTTTCAAATGCTTCTTTATCAAAAGTGCCCCACAGATCATTGTAGATTTCCACTGCAAGCCTTAATAATTCGCTGTCGTTAAAGGCGTAGCGGTTTACCACCCTGCTGACATATCCAGCATCTTTCAAACCTTTGATAAATGCTGTGTGGTTTTCCTTAATTTTGTTTTCTAATTTGTCGATTGTCATAATCTCTACTGCCTTTCTATTTATTTTGTTGTTTCATTTGTTGTTGAGATTATTATATACCCTAAATATAGTAATGTCTATTGGCGTTATTACTATATTTAGGGTATGTTTTTTGTTAATTTATGACAATATTTAGGGTATATAATAAGCAAAAAAAATAAGACACATAAAATGTGCCTCATCGTATTTACTGCTATCCTCTATATTTTCTTTCTGACGTATCTGAATATCCTTCTATATCTTCTACGCATTCTAAAATATCCCCTGGCTGGCAGTTTAATAATTTACATAACTTATCAACAACTTTTATATCAATTGATTCACCATTCAGACCATCATTTTTAAAAATCTTTGTAATAGTTGCTGAACCTAAAACTTTATCTTGCTTTAACCTATATTGACTTATATTCTTTTCTCGCAATTTTTTTACTAACTTCTCATAACTAATCATTTTATCACCACCTTTATCATATGATAACATATTTTATTCCCTAAATCAAGTGTGCCCTAAATATAGTGATTATATACAAAAACATAACCTAAACATTAGTTATACTCTCAATAGGCAGCACTATATTTAGTGGTATACAATAATATTATCAAAAGCAAACAACAAACAAAAGCACCTTGACAATTCAATAGACTTTATACTCTGGATGTGATATACTACCAACAACACACCAAATATAAAAGGAGCGTGATTTGTATGACAGATAATGAATTGTTGCTTGCTATTGCTGATTTAATGGATAAGAAATTAAAATCAGAATTACAAGCAAAATTACAGCCAATTAAAGATGACTTGCAAGAATTAAAACATCGTATGACTAATATTGAATTACATCTTGAAAATACTACAGATAAGAATATTCAATTCATTACAGAGAATTATCAACCAGCTGCTAAGAAATATACAAAAGAAGCTGCAAAAATAGAAGCAATGCAAGCTGATATTGATGTAATGAAAAGTGTGATTCGAGAACACAGCGAAAAATTACAGAAAATATCTTAATACATAGCCAAATTAAACCAACACTGAATAGCCAACCACTAACAAAAAGTGTAAAGTCTATTGAATTGTCAATATGCTTTACACTTTTTGTTTAGGAAGGTTATGACATGAATAAATATTTTGAAAATATCAGAACACTTGAGGAATTAAGAAAACAATATAAAGAATTATTAAAGATGCATCACCCTGACAATGCGGGAAATCTGGAGATTATGAAGAAGATCAATGCTGAATATGACAAGCTGTTTAAAATTTTGAAAGATCAGCATGAAAACAGCTACAGTTCAGACAATTACAGCGCAGGGAATAACTATAGCAATATGAAATATGACTTCGCTGAGGATGAAAAACTCAGGGAAATGTTGAATAAGATCATTCATTTTGATAGTATTGATATTGAACTTGTTGGCGCGTAGATATGGGTATCAGGCAGTACATATGCCTGTAAAAAAGAATTAAAAAAGCTTGGCTTCAAATGGGCCAGTCAAAAGAAGATGTGGTACTGGCATAGTGAAGCTTTTAGGAAAAGAAGTCATAAAACTTTGAGCATGGATGATATCAGAAGTTATTATGGTAGCACTGAAGTTAAAAATGCTAATAAAATGGCACTAATGCAGGCATGATAATCATATATTCTTTCACAATAAATTCCAGAGAGTGCAGCAGTTTCATTTCAAAATCCACTGCTGCACCCTTATATTTTCAAAAGAGAAATCGGTATAAAATTAAAAAATATTGAATTTTTAAACACCACTTTACAACTTTTCTCCGGTTCTTTCTGAACTTTGGGTAATTCTGTTTATTTCATTTTGCTTTGCCAAGCCAATATAAAGTCTTTCGGCAAATTATGAAATATACAGATACCCAAAGTTCAGAAAGAACCTCAGCTCCTCAATTTACCTTATTTTTATACCAAAATTATAGAATATATCACTTATATACATTCTATAAATATAGACATAAAAATTAATATATCACCACTTTACAACTTTTTGAAAAATAAAATAACGCACAAGTCACTTTCTAATGTATAATAAGTTTACCCACAAAACTTTACGAAAGAGAGTGACCTTGTACGTCGAACTTATTATACAACGAAAATAACCTGATTGGTAGACTGTACCGTTATTTTTATATTTATTTTAAAACTTTTTCCGCTCCGACTATTGAAACCCTGTTCCTGTTGGCGCTATCTAATCTTGCTATGGAGTCAGCAGCTTCCATCCGGTCTCTGTACAGGCATTTTTTATCCGGGGTTGCAAAAAAATCCCTGAATGCATTTTATTATGCATGTTCCTATGCAAAGGCGAATTATTCCGGATTTATGAATGTCACTGCAGGCATGGCCCTAAAACTCATACCTGAAAAATTGCAGACACAGCCGGTCTTCCTATGCATTGATGATACAATGGCTTCAAAATTCGGCAAAAAATTTGAGGATGTCTCAAAGCTTTTTGACCATGCCGCGCACAATGGCTCCAATTATCTGAATGGGCGCTGTTTTGTAAGCGTAATGGCCTGTGTCCCGGTATGGAATAAAGGCAGGATCCACTATCTTTCCGTTCCACTAGGATGCCGCATGTGGCAGAAAAAGGAATTCAAGCTGGAACCGGCTGCATCCATGATACGGCATGTAATGCCTGTATTCCATGAAAAGAAAAATGTCATCATCCTCTGCGACAGCTGGTATGTAAAGAAGAACCTTGTTTCAATCATAGACGGATACGAAAACCTTGACCTTATAGGAAATGCAAGGTCTGATTCTGTTATTTATGACCTGCCGCCACAGCGCACCGGAAAAAAGGGCCGTCCTGCATCACATGGGAAAAGGCTTTCTATCCAGGATGATTTTATGTTGTCTGATGAAAAAATTGGGGAGCATTACATGACAGTGCGCCGTGTCCTTACAAATATTTTTGGCAAAAGGGAAGTCCTTGCGTATGTAACTTCCCCGGAAAAGGGTTCCGGCAGCAGGCGCCTGTTTTTCAGCACAGTTTTCCCGGAACAGCTTCAGGTTCTCTGCGCATGGCAGGAAAAAACCCCATTGAACCAGACTGGCAGCAGCCGGATGCAGTATATCCCCCTGTTGCTGTATGCATTTCGATGGCCAATTGAAGTCAGTCACTGCGAACAGAAAACTTTCCGGTCGCTGTGCAGTTACATGGTCCGCAGCCGTAAAGGGATTGAAACGCTCGTCAATCTGATTAACATAGCGCACTGTGCAATGAAGATTCTGCCATATCAGGACAAAGCATTTTTTAAATACCAGACAGAAAGCGTACAGGAGTTTCGGTTTGCACTAAGTGAACAGATTCGCCAGCAGGTATTTTATGTCATTTTCATGGAAAAAGTCGAAACCGGCATAAAATCAAATGCCTTAATAAATGCCTTAAAACAGCTAATTCAAAAACAAGGGCATTATTTATAAAATTGTAAAGTAGTGTATGATAAGAGAAAACTCCCGGTTTTGCAAGCTGATTCGTATAAAAACTTCATCCAAAGCCCTGTTTGATTCCTTCATGGACGGATTCCGCCCTGAGCTGCAGATCTGTCCCTGCTGTGTGGTGAAGGGTTCTGGTGATCTGGTTCATACAATTTTATCCCTTTCATTTTTCTGTGCTGCTCGCTTCCTGTTTTGACTTTCTGCTGAATTTTACAAATTAAAAAGGTGCAAAGCCTTGATAATTTAATAAGATTTTACACCTTTATGTTATGATTAGTTTCTGCTATTCATTTTCTATTTTTGAGTATATTCATTGCTTCATCTTCAGATGGTTTATGAGTTTCAATAAATACTATAAACTCATTGATTTTATTTGCGTCCCATCCTTCTTGCGTCAGTTTAAGAATAATATTAGTTGTTTCTTTTGCCGTCGTTTCTGCTGCCATCCTTTCACCGCCTTTTTGATTAATGCATTTGTTATCTGTTTCTGCTGTTGCAATCATTATAGCGAATTATGTAAAAAGTGTAAAGCCTTATTAAATTGCAACGTGCTATTTGTGATTGTTTTCTGTATCTTATGGATTTATAATGCACCAGCCTTTAGTGGTTATCCATTGACGTTATTCAACGCTCAGAGCGCATTTTGGGGTAAATAGAGGCTGTAATAGTGTGGGTGTATCTTGGGGGGGGTATGGACATAGGCGCGAACTTAAGCGGAAATGCAACAATTTACAAAAAGTGTTACATTCTGGCTACTCGGACGCTGTGAGAGAAAATCTGCCCCGTCTGCTGTGTCCGCTCCAGAATGCAAGAAGCCCTAAGCATTCTGCATCCAGGCTGTGGAACCGGACGGTCGCGCCGCCTGGTTCGCCCTGGCTGCCGCCAGCAGCTAAAGGCGCCGCTTTGGCTTCGCCGCCTGTGTATCGGGCAGAATACCAAGGGCTTCTAACATTCTTCCAA